>CANRCX010000013.1 GCA_947629235.1 uncultured Bacilli bacterium
TCGTTCGCCCTTGACTTACTTCTAAGACTTATTTCCCATTAGTATATATAGTGGGAATTTCTAACAATAATCAATAGATATAATCAAATTATTGCATATTTTTTGCGATTATGGTATATTATAAGTATGAATGGCGATGGTGTATCTTCGGATCCCATCTGAGCAAGTTGGATGCGTCTAGCTTGCTTTTTTTTAAACTAATTGTAATTTTTGCTATTGCCTTCAATCATAAAAGTTGTAAATAACTACACTACATGCACCAGATTGATAAAACTCAAAAAAATATGTAAATTGAATATAAAAACTACTTTTAAAAAAAATGAAAGTAGTTTTATTTTGACAATTAATCTATAAGAGTTTTATTTAAATAATGTTAATTTTCTAGCATAGCGATCAAATTCTTCTCCAAGATCTAGTCTTGTTCCAATATTTCCTTTAAAAGTAATTTTATTTGTTTTTTTCCAATTAGAGATTAATTCATCAATTGTTATTTCAAATTCAGGACTTAAATTTCTATCAAATATTTTAGAACTTAATCCAACTAATATATTTTCATTTGTTACTCTATATTCTCGTATTTCTGCTAAAGTATTAGGATTAGCATACATTTCTAATATTGTTCCAATTTTATAAGGAAATTCAATAGAATATTTATTGTTATTTATAAACTCTGTTTTAGAATCTCTATCATTAATCATATATCTTCTCCTTTATAACTACATTATATCATATATTAATAAATGTGTTCAAGTTTTAAAATACTAGAAAATATGATATACTTTTTTGTAAGGAGATGAATATTAAAAGTGAAACCATTATATCGAGTAACATATAATAATAAAGGAATATATAATGAATTAAAAAAAGCAGTAACTAAAGATATTTGGTTACACTTACTCTCTTTAAAAGAAATTAATTGGTTACCAAAACCACCAACATATGCTTCTGAAAATAAATCTTATTTCACACAAAAAGGTTTTGAAAGATTTAAGAAAGAAACATTACCTATAATATATCAATATTTAGATAAAAATAATATTAAAGTTGAAACATTTGAAAAAGTTGAAAATATTATATATTTTGATGAGTACCAAGTAGTTATTGAAAATAAATAAAAATTAAGTGAGGCTAATTATGAAAATAGTTGAAGTTGGTATAAAATTAAGTAAAGATTATAGTTTTTATGAGAATCTTTTAAAAAATAATGGACTAAATAATGATTTTAATGTTAAAACACATGATATTTATTATACTAATAAAAATTTAGATAATTTAAGCGAAAATGAAATGAAAAATTCTTGTATTAGATTAAGAAGTTGTAATGATAGTTCATTTAAAGTTCAAAATAATTTGATAAAAGAATTAAATATAAATGAAGTTCCTTTAGATAAATTAACTGATTTTGAAAAAAGATTATATGAACTTGGATATAAAAAAATATTTGATACTCTTAAATATGATCATCATTATTATAAAGATGGTATGAATAGTAAAGTTCAATTACAAGAAATTGAAGATATTGGATTACTAGTTTATTATGATAATTCAATTTATTATGAATTACCATTAGAAGAACAAAGAAAGAGTTTAATTGATGAATTAAAATCATATGGATTTGATGAAATTAACTATAATACATTAGGATTAGATAAACTAAGAACTTTATATTATAAAAAAGAATGTTATAGTAAAAATCAAAATGGATAACTAAAAGAATTAAATGAAAATACTACTTTTAAAAGCAGTAAATTGATGTAGATATAATGAATAACTATAAAATAATTCTTAACGAAATTAAAGAAACAATAAAAAGGGAGATAAAATCTTTTTAGAAAAAGTTTTAAAAAGATAAATATCTGATATGATTTTAACAATCTGAAGAATAAAATATTAACATAAATGGAGAATAAACATGATAATTAAAAAAACATTAAATGATTATAATACTTTTGATATTGATTTAATAAAAGATAATAAAATATTATCTATTTATCAAAGTGGAGATGATATAAATTTTTCTTGTAAATTTGATAATAATTCTAAAATATCAAATATTGATTTTAGTATTTCAAATGAAGATAATATATATTATATTTTTAATAAACTTTATGAAAATATAATTAATGGTAATGTATTAGATGAAAATATTAATCTAAACGAAGTTAAAAAAAGAATAGAATTTCAAAAAAATATGTCATATTATAATTCTTTAGTAAAAGATAACATTATTACAATTTTAAGCGATGCTTATCCAATAAGTTCTCCAAATATATTAAAAATTAATAAAAATGATAATGAAATTATTTTATCATTTTATAAAATAGGAAATGAATATCCAAAGTCCCCCTACTATATTCCAATTAATATTCGTCAATCTGGATCTAGAATATATGAATTTTGTATTCCATTTAAAACAGTTTTTGATGAACTACAAAATATTGAAGATAAAAATATGAAAATGATTAAAACAATATAAAAAGCTAACTTTTATTAGCTTTTTAAAATAAAATATCAAATATATATTTAAAATCTATCATTTCAATTAATCCAAAATATTTAATTATTGGTTTTGAATAATTATTATTTGGATCATTATCAAATTTATGTACTACTTTTGGAAATTTTAATCCCCATTCATTAAAATTATTTACAGCATCATTAATAATTTTATCACTAACATCTTCATTTATATTATCATAAATAAATACTTTACTATCAGTTAATTTAAAATCTTTAAATCCCATTTCTTTTAAAACTGTTTCTAAATCTTTATTTTCTTCAAAAGAATGTTTTACTGAACTAAATTGAAACCATCCATAATCATTAAAGTTAAAAAATGAAGAATAAAAATTTTTACTAGTTGAATTTTCTTTTCCTAATTTTAAATAATCCACTCCATTTTTATAATTATCTCCTACATTTACAACAGCATAGTTTACTATATCATATAATTGATTTACTTTATCTTCTTCACCATAATATTTCCAATATGCAACAGCAAAATCATTTACTAATTGTTCTTCATCAGCAATATCGATATCTACTCCATCATTATAATATAATAATCCATGACCTAATTCATGTATTACATTATACCATTGAAAATATAACAAGAATCTTTCTTCTGTATTATCTTTTCCCATAGCAGTTTCTACATTTTTTTGATCTTCTATAGTACCCTTATTATATAACCCAGTTGTAACAGAATAATATTTTGGAGAAACAAAGAATGCAGCTATTACAATAAATAATATTGCTAGTCCTATTATTTCTTTTGAAATTTCATATTTTCCAATTTTTATTTTCTTACTTTTCTTCTCATTTTTCTTATTATTTTTTTGAGTATTCTTTTTATTTTGTTTTTCCATATTATACACTTCCTTTTTATCTTTTATCATTAATGATTTTATCATATAATTAAATTCTTTTAAATAATTATTTTAAATTTATAAATGTAAAATAATTTATGTTATAATAAATTTATAAATTAAGAGGTGATATTATAAAATTTTATTTAGAAGAACCAACATTAGAAAGAAAAAATGATGTTATTGATTATTTAAATGAATTTAAAAATAATAATTCATCACCAAATGGATCTAGTATATTTGAAAATATATTATATGGCGAAAGTTATGAAGAATGTCTTAAAAAAATAAAAAAATTAAATAATATTGAATATGCTAAAAGTATTAATAGACTTCCATCAAAAACATATTTTTTTGTTAGAAAAGATGATAATAAAATTATTGGTATGATTAATATACGTTTTAATTTTAATGAAAATATTAATAAATTTAATAGTCATATTGGTTATGGAATTAGACCTACAGAAAGAAGAAAAGGATATAATAAAATTAATTTATATTTAGGACTTATGAAAGCTAAAGAATTAGGGCTTAAAAAAGTTAAGTTAAATTGTGAAAATGATAATATAGGAAGTATTAAAACAATTATAGCACTTGGTGGTATATTAAAACTAAGTGAAATAGATCCAAGTGATAATATATTAACTAATGTTTATTATATTGATGTTGATAATTCATTAAAGAAATATGAAAATATTTATAAAAAATACATATAAAAACTACTTTTTAATAAAGTAGTTTTATATTATAATCTTCTTTTCATTTTTCTAACTGTTTCTTTTTTATCTTCTAAAAATGCATTATTAATTTCATCTGTTAATACATAATTTTCATTATCAATATTAATACCTAATAAAGAATATAAATCATAATTATTATATTTATTTAATGATGATTTAATTAATTTATCAAACATACCAAATCCATATTTATCAAGACTATTTCTTAATTTACTTATTTCATTATATATTTCTGGATCCATAGATTGCATTAAGAATCCACTTTGTATAACATAATTTTCTTTCTTAGGTGCATATACTATATGATTTGAAATATTATCATTATTTTTAGTAATTTTTTCTACTCTACATGTATCATTAATTACTCTTGTTCTTGTTATTTCTTCATAATTATATGTATCATCAGATTTATTATATTTTCCATATTCACTATAATGTAAAATATTAGCATCTATAAAATGATAATTATGATTTCTTATATCATTTGATCCATCTGGATTAATTTCAAAAACTTCATGTTTTTTATCATTTACTAAATCTAATGAAAATATTTTTCCATATGGTTTAACCATCATTTCATAAACTTTATTATCTTTTAAATATTTTAATTTAACAATAACCATTTCATCATTAAGATTAGAAAAATACATACTTCCATTTAAATTATTTTCATTATCATTAAAATCTATTACATTATTTTCTGTATTATAATTTGCAGTAATTTCTTTATTATTTTTTATAAAATTAATACTTATATTTGAATTATTATTTACTAACTCTCCAACTTTTTGATTATTAGAATCATATATTTCATCTTGAACTAAATTTAAACCAAATACTTTTAAAAAACTTTCAATATTACTTTCTTTCATATAACCTCCTAAAGTAAAAATATTATATTATAATTATTATTTCTTGTAAAGAAAAAGACACAAAATGTATCTTTATTTTCTAACTAAATGTACTACTACTCCATCTTTAAATACAGGTAATAATTCACCTTGAATTAATGGTTTTGCATAATTGATATAATCTAAAGTCATATCATTATTTTTTTCATCTATCCATTCAAGTGGTATTTTCTTTTCAACATTAGCAATATTATGAACATCATAAACATCTGTAGTACAAGAATATTTTTTACCTTTATTTCTTACTAATATTACCATCATACCTGTTTTTCCTTCATTTGCTGCTTCTACTGCTTTTTCACCAACCATTTGTGCTTCATTAATATCAGTTAATGATGCTAAGTGTGTAGCAGCTCTTTGAAGTGTTGAAAATTCTATTGCTCTTGTTTTAAGCCCTGTTTCTTTTGCAACTATATTTGCAAGAGTACTAGCAGAACCAGATAATTGTTTATGACCAAATGCATCTACTTTTTTATCACTATCATTAAGTTCACATACAAATTTTCCATCTTTAGTTTGTATTCCTTCTGAAATAGCAATTACTATACTAGATTTCTTTTTCGCTAAATCTTTTACTTTATCTAGAAATTTATCTAAATCAAATGTAATTTCTGGTAAATATATTGCATCTACTCCTTCACAATCACTATCTTTACATAAAGAAGCAGAAGCTGTTAACCATCCAGCATGTCTTCCCATTATTTCTACTATACAAACTGTTGGTTTTGATACACCAAAAGATGAATTATCTCTAATTATTTCTTTTAAACTTGTAGCTATATATTTACAAGCAGATCCATAACCAGGACAATGATCAGTAATTCCTAAATCATTATCAATTGTTTTAGGAACACCCATAAACACTTGTGTTTTATTATGTTTTTTTGCATAATCACTTAACATTTTAATAGTATCCATGGAATCATTTCCACCAATATAAAATAAAGCATCTATTTCATATTTATCTAATAATTCAAATATTCTTTCATATACTTCTTCATTTTTCTCTACTACTGGTAATTTATATCTACAACTACCTAAAAATGCAGAAGGTGTTCTTTTTAATAATTCAAAGTTTTCTTGAGAACTAATATAATCATCTAAATCAATAATATTTTCTTCTAAGAAACCTTCTATTCCATGTACCATTCCATATACTTTTTCTACTCCAAGTTCTTTTGCTTTTTTATATACACCAGCTACACTTGAATTAATAACTGCTGTAGGACCACCTGATTGTCCAACTATGATGTTTTTCATATATCCTCACTTTCTTTAGACATTATAGCATAAAAGATAAATGAGTACTATTAAATTTATATATTATTTTTGATTTATTAATATTTATATTATATAATGTTATAGTGATGTGTATGAAAAAATTAGATTTTAAACCATTAAAATTATTAATATATTTAATATTATTTCAAATAACTATATATTTTTTTACAAAATTAATTCAAGGTACTCCACATATTATAGGTAGTACCCTAGATAATAAATTACCATTTATAAATATATTTATAATACCATATGTATTATGGTATTTAATGATTTTTATAGTTCCATATATCATATATAAAAAAGATAAAAATAAATTTACTGAGTATTTTATATGTTATTTTATTACAATAATTATTGCTAATTTTACTTATCTTATATATCCTAGTGTTATTATAAGACCAAATATTGAAAACACAAGTTTATTAAATATAATTACTAATTTAGTTTATAGTGTAGATACTCCTGCTCTTAATTGTTTTCCATCTATTCATTGTGCTGTTAGTATGATGTTTATATTATACACTTCTACTACTAAAAATATTGATTTAAAATATAAAATTAGTATATTTATAATATCTATATTAATAATGTTATCTACTCTACTTATAAAACAACATGTAATACTTGATTTAATATCAGGTGATATTCTAGCATTAATAGTATTTTTAATAATAAGAAATAATAAAAAAGTTACAAATAAGTTTAAAAAATTGTTAAGAATTTGACAATTTTTTTATTTTTTTAACACAAATATTTTATTTTAATTTATAATTAAGGTAGAAATAATAAATCTAGTTTAATTTAATATATTTTATTAAGGGAGTGGTAGTGGTGAAAAAACATATATTTATAGTTTTTATTATATTAACAATTGTTCTTATAATATATTTTTCTATGTTTAAACAAAAACCAACAGTTGAAAATTTAAGTGAAGGTATAGAAGTTACAAAAGAAGATTATATTTATAAAGATAAATTATTAGAACTTGGATATAATATGAATGATATTACAACTATTCAAAAGAAAGTTAGTAATATATCTGCTAAGAAATTCTTACTATATAAAAAGTATGATAATTTAACTAAATTTATCTCTTCTCCATATTTTGATATTAGTAAAATAGAAAAATATGAAAATTATTATAAAAACAATCCTAATTATTCAACTGATCAAATTGTATTATATGTAGAAATTGGTCTTGATAATGAATTTTATACTAATATAAATGAAATAGATAATTATTTAGATGTTAAAGCTCTTGTTAATAAATATAATAAGTTACCTGATAATGTAGAGTTTGATGATTTAGTTACAATTGATAATAAATATACAAATGGTAAAACATTACAATTAAGAAGTATTGCATATGATAATTTAATTGATATGATTGAAGCTGCTAAAAGAGATAATATTGATTTAACTGTAATTTCTGCTTATAGAACTAGTGAATATCAAAACAATTTATTTAATAATTCAGTAAATAAGAATGGAATGAATCATGCTTTATTATATTCTGCTAAAAGTGGTCATTCTGAACATCAATTAGGTCTTGCAGTAGATTTTAATAGTATTAATAATAGTTTTGATCAAACAGAAGAATTTAAATGGTTAAAAAATAATTCTTATAAATATGGATTTATATTAAGATATCCAAAAGAAAAAGAATTCATAACTGGTTATGGTTATGAACCTTGGCATTATAGATATTTAGGTATAGATATAGCTACTAAAATATTTAAAGAAAATATTACTTATGAAGAATATTTAGTTAAATTTTCAAAATAGTTGTATCAACAAACATAAAATAATAGAATCCAAAAACTAATATACAAGAAATAGTAACTATTAATATAATAACTATTTCTTTTTTTATATTACTCATTTCTTTATATTCTTTTATATCATTTATTAATGATACATTTATTGTTTTATAAACATGTATTTTATATTCACTTTCATTATTTATATTAATTGTAATAATATTTTCACTTTTATTAAAATTACCATTACCAGATATACTAACATAAGCATTATCATTAGATAGTTCATAATTTATATCTAATTCTTCTTCATCATTAATATTTATATTATAATCATGAATATCTTTATCAAAATTAATATTATAATTTTTAATAGTTAAATTTTTTAAATATGTTTTAGTATCTTTATTTTTTTTATAATTTTTAAATATATTTATTTTATATTCACCATCTATATTAGATGATATTATTATTTCTTTTAAATCAGTATCTAACTCAACTAATCCACTTCCAACTATTATTTCATTTTTAGATGGGAATACTTTAATAGTAGCAGTATCTTTATTTGTATAATAATTATATACTCTTATATCCTTTTGAAAATTTGGTATTAAGTATTCTCCATTTATTTCAATATTTTCTATAGCATAAACTTTAAATATACATATAAACATAAATATTATTAGTAATATCTTTTTCATATTTATATTATTTACTAAATATAAAAAGTAATACAAAAAAAAGAAGTAACTAGTACTTCTTAAATTGGTTCATTAGTTATCATCTTAGGATATAATTTACTACTACCTTCAACACTGAAAGTATATAATCCTAATACTCTCCAGTTAGCTGTTGCACTACCATATTTTAAATAATTATTAACATTATCTCCTGATATTAAACAAACTTCTACTTTCATACCATTTGATATTAATCCATCATTAGTTGCATTACAAGTACATGGTACAATGTTTCCAGCAGCATCCATTGTTTGACCTTTAAATTTACCACTTGCAAATCCTTCACATATTGCATCTACTAATTTCTTTGAACCATCACTTGTTGTTTCATCACCAGAACCATTAAATTCACCTACAATACCAATGGTTTCTTTTCTTAAAATTACTTTATTGTAGTTCATTGATTCTTTACTTACTGGATCAATCATACATCCTTTGTTAGTTCTTCCTGTAGTACTATCAGTTGGAAGAGTACAATTATCATCATTTAATTGAGTATCAACACTTAAGTAATTTGATTCAATTAATTCATATACATAAACTTCAACTTCTGATACTCCATTAAATATTTCTTCATTATTGCTTCCATATAATTCAGCAGCAGATACAATTTGATCAATCTTTTGAGTTTTTAATCTTTCATTAATACTGTTATTTACAGTTATAATACTTGGTATTAAAATAACACTTAATACTCCAATTATAGCGATAACTACAAGTAACTCTACTAATGTAAAACCTTTTTTCTTCATATATATAACCTCTATTCTATAAACATTATAATAGAAATTAATAATATTTTCAAGCTTTTTTATTCAAAACATTTTCTATTATTTCATAAACCCTATCTTTACCTACTTTGCTAACACTAGAAAAGTTAATAATTTCATCTCCTAAAGACAATTCTATCGTCTTTTTAATTAGTTCATCTTGTTTTTCTCTAAGTCCTCTATTTACTTTATCATACTTAGTACAAACTACTGTAACTGGAAGATTATAATATTTTAAGAATTTATACATAAGTAAGTCATCTTCAGTAGGTTTATGTCTATAATCAACAAGTAAAAATATATGTTTTAAATTTTGTCTTTCTTTTAAATATTCTTCAATCATAAGACCAAATTTTTCCATTTGTTTTTTACTTGTTTGAGCATAACCATATCCAGGAACATCAACAATATAAAATTCATTATTAACAAGATAAAAATTTAATGTTTGAGTTTTACCTGGTTTACTACTAGTCTTAGCCATATTTTTTCTATTAATAATTGTATTTATAAAACTACTTTTTCCTACATTACTTCTACCAAGTATTAAAAATTCACTTTTTTTATCATCTGGATATTGACTAATTCTAACAGCAATTATTGGTTCATTAACACTAGTTACTTCCATGACTATCATTTCCTTCCATATATTCTTTACAACAAAGTGATAAATCTTTTAATAAATTATCAACTACTGTTTTATCACTTGTTCTAACTCCACTTGCAAATTTATGTCCACCACCATTATATTTAGCAGCTATTTCATTTATAACTGGACCCCTACTTCTAATATTAACTCTATATTGGTTATTTTTTTCATCTTTAGAAACAAATGTCCATACAATTATTTCATTAATATTATTAAAATCATTTATCATATTTGAAGCAGATGAAAAGTCTGCACCAAAAGAAGAAATTACATCTTCATCTATTTCTATATATGCAAATCCATATTTATCTACTTTTAAAGTAGAAGCAATATATCCCATAAGTCTAGTTTCACTAAGTGGTTTTAAATAAAATTTTCTATATAAATCTTCTATATTTAGTTTATATTTTTTTAGAAGATTAGATACTGTATTAAATGTATTATAGTTAACTCCATATAAAAATCTATTAGTATCACTAACTATACCTATAAATATATCACTAGCAATTAATTCATTCATTTTAAGTTTAGTATTTTCTATTATATCTAAAACACATTCACTAGCAGAAGATGCAGTTTCTTTTATATATTCTACTTTACTAAAAGTATCTACTTTTGGATGATGATCTATTTTAATAACATTTTTAAATGATTCAAAGTTTTCAATATCCACTCTTTTTTTATCTGGAGTATCTACTACTATTAATAAACTATTTTCAAAGTCAAAATCACTAACTTTATCAACTCTACCAAAATATTTAAATTTAGATACTGTTGTTCCAACTGCATAAACTTCTTTTTCTGGAAAAGTAAGTTTAATTGACTCCTTTAATGACATTTGACTTCCAAATGCATCTGGATCTGGTCCAATGTGTCTTGCTATATATATTTTTTTATATTTTTTTATTTCATTATAAATTGCTTTGTAAATATTATTCATTATATTCTCTTTTCTATTTTATTTATTCGTTTATTAAGTTATAAGTATCTTTTGCTATCATTAATTCTTCATCTGTTGGAATTACATATACTTTAATAGTTGAATTCTCACTACTAATCTCTCCACTAATTCCTCTTTGTGAATTCTTTTCTTCATCTAAAGTTATTCCCATATAAGATAGTCTTTTAATGATTAAACTTCTCATTAAATCACTATTTTCACCTACACCAGCAGTAAATACAATAGCATCAGCACCTTCTAATTTAGTATTATACATTGATATATATTCAGCTACTCTATTTGCATACATATTAAGTGCTACTATACATCTATCATCTTTATTATTGTATCCTTCTTCTACATCTCTCATATCACTAGACATACCAGTTATACCTAGTACTCCACTCTTCTTATTTAAGTCATTCATAACTTCATCAAATTTTTCTTTAGTTTGACTCATTATATATGGAAGAAGTCCTACATCAATATCTCCACATCTAGTACCCATAATTACACCAGCAATTGGAGTAAATCCCATAGATGTAGCTATACTTTTACCATCTTTAATAGCACATATACTCGCACCATTACCTATATGGCAACTAATAATCTTTTTATCTTCTCCTAATAACTCATTCATTTTACTTGCAATATATCTGTGACTAGTACCATGGAATCCATATCTTCTAACTCCATATTTTTTATACCAATCATATGGAAGAGCATATAAATATTCTTCTTCCTTCATAGTTTGATGAAATGCAGTATCAAATACAGCTACCATTTTAGTATCTGGTAATACTTCCATAAAGCTTCTGATTCCAACTAAATTTGCTGGATTATGAAGTGGTGCTAGTGGAACTAATTCTTCTACTGTTTTTAAAACATTTTCATCTATAATAACACTTTCTGTGTATTTATCCCCACCATGAACAATTCTATGTCCTACTCCATCTATTTCATCATAAGATTTAATAACCTTATAATTAATTAATTCTTCTAATAAAATCTTAACTGCATCAGTATGATTTTCTAACTTAGCTTCTTTTTTATCTTTATTTCCATTATATTTAATAGTATAAAAACTATCATCAAGACCTATTTTTTCAAAAGTACCACTAATAATTACTTTTTCTTCTGGTAATTCTATCATAGTAAATTTTAAAGAAGAACTACCTGCATTAACACTTAATATTTTCATTTTAAAATTCCTTCTTTCTTACGTAAATATTATAGCAAAGAAAACAAAAAAGTGAAATATTATTTTTTCACTTTCTTATTAGTTTGTTTATCACTATATTTTTCTATTTTATTATACTCATCATCTTCTAGTTCATAGTATTCTTGATTTCTTGTATTAATACATTTCATTTTATATAGTAATTTATTTTTAGTACTAAATTTATTATTCATAAGCATAACTATTCACCATTAAATATTATGCTTATTATTAATATATTTATACCATTAAAGTCCAATTAATTCTAATTTAGTTATATCTTCTCTTATTTCATTTAATGTTTTTTCATCTACATTATCTAATATTTTTTTAATTCTCTCTTCTTCTTCATAAAATATATCAAATCTATATAATAATATATCTTTAATATTTAATTTTTTAGTTTTTAATAATTCTATAATATTATTCACTTTATCTTTATGCATGCTTATAAATATTTTATCCATATCATCAATTTGCTCTTTAAGTTCTAATAAATCATTATCTGTTAAATTAAATTTCTTTAAATAATCCATTATAAGCTCCTTTCAAGAATAATATCTTTTATTAAATCAAATGAATTTTGATCTAAATAACTATTTCTAACAACTGAATATAATAATGCATCTTCTTCATTTTGAAGTCCACTATTAATTAAAGCAGAATAGTTTTTAAGTACTTTAAGTCTCGAAATAAATATTCCATCAAAATTATAAGCATAATCATTAATTTTATAATTATTTTCTAAATTAATAATTTCTTCTAAATTAAATATATTTGAATTTATTTGTCTATTATTATTGTTCATTTCTTTTTCAAATGTATTAGTATTACTTATTAATTTTGATACATCAACATATTTTTCTTTAACAAATTCTTTTGCATTTTTATATTTACTAATATCTGGTATTGATGGAAAATGTTTACCTTTATTGAATGAAAATTTAGTTATATCAGTCTTTAATTGTCCACTTCTAACTCCACCAAATTGTGAAAAGATTGATTTATAATATTCATTTTGTGTAAGATTTAATTTTAAATAATTTATTAAAGGAAATAATTTAGAAAAATTTAAAAATGATAAATCTTCTTTAACATAATTTGGAAATGATGGTATATTTAATAAACCAAGTTCTATACATTTATCTAATTTTTCTTCTAAAGATGAAATTGTTAATACATTAAGTGATTTAAGTTTTTCATTTCTACTTACATCTATTATTTTATATGATACTAGAGTATTGTAAGCATTTACTAAATCTTCATGAGGCATTCTTAATGCTTTAGCATAACTATTTCTACTATTAGTAAATGATATATCATATCCTTTTTCTTTTAAGAATTTTTCATTTTCAAGCATATCTTCTAAAGTAGGACCTAAAGAAGCTAAATACATTGTATTAGATATACTTCTATCACTCTCTTCTTTATCCTTTTTATTTTTTCTTTCTTTATTTACCCAAATAGATGGTATTTCATAAAATATTTTATAATTTTTATCTTCACTTATTAATTTTTCATATGTTTTAGATACAGAATTTATATTACCATATATACATATACATAATAAATCAGATACAGAAAAGTTTTTTAATATATCATTTTCTTTAAAATAATCTAATATTTTTTTAATTCTTTTACTATTTGTATGTCTTAATATTAATTTTTCATTTTGATTTATTAAATTAAATATTTCTTTATCTATATCATATTCTTTAAAACAATTAATTATATTATCTAATGTATCAGGATTAACTAGTTCATCTTCTTTTTTATTAAATAAATCAATATTATATTTTCTAAATTCTATTAATAATTTACTCTTATATTCAAAACTTAAACTATCATCTTCTATAATTTCTTTAATTAAATTAAAATCATCTTCATTTAATAATTCATTATTATTAATAATTTTTTCATTTAAAGATTTTAATTTATTTTTTAAAGTTTCTACACTTTCAATATTATCTACAGATACTAAATATTCATTTATTTCTTGATCTAATTTATAATATAAATCTTCTAACATAGATATGACATAATCATAATATAACTTTTGTCCTTTAGTTAAATCAATATTTAAATGATTTTTATTTTTACCTATTAATACTACTTTTATTATTCTTAAAGCTTCTTTCATTGCTTTACTATTAACATCTTCATATTTAGATAAAATATCTATTAATTCTTCATGATCAGTATTAATAAAAACAGAATGATTATTTTTTAATGATTTAAATATTTCAAGTTTTTCTAATTCTTCTCCTTTAGTATTTAACTCTTCTCTTTTAGTTAACAATTCATCATATAATTTATCTAATCCATTTATTCTTTCGTCTATTAACTCTTGTAAATTCATAAGTACACCTACCATTCTACTAAAACATCATATAATTTTAAATAAACTGAAAAATCTTCATTTTTATTTAATAATATCTTAGTTAATTCTTCTTGGCTACAACCTATCATAAATGATAATATATCAAGATCAACTTTCTTATTATCTATAAGTTTTAAACAATCATTTCTAATGCTTTCAAATAGTTCATCTAATTTTTTCATTCTTTTAGACCTCCTTTTGATAAAACATCCATTAAGTCACTTTTTATTTTATCTTGAGATTCTATAAATTCTTTATCATTTGATTCTATTAATTCTATAATCTTTTCAATTTTATCTTGATATTTATGTGTTAAACTAATTGATTTTCTATAGAAACTAGTATTTTGTGTTAATTTACCAGCATTAAGTAATATTACTTTATCACCATGTCTTATATAAGATAAAGCTACTTTACCACTTCTATTTGCTTCTATTTCAAATACTTTATCATTACCTTGTTTTACTTTAGAATGATTTTTATTTCTATCTAAATCATATTTTCCTTCTTCTAATTCTTGTAATAATACTTGTATTTGATCTTTAAATTCTCTATCAACTTCCATATTTAATGTTATATTATCATTTTCATCAGTTAAGAAGAATACTTTTGATGGTTCTGTTTCTTTCTTATCTTCTTCTAATTTTTTATCTTCTTCAAATCCTACTTGTAATAAATCATTAAATTCTAACATATATAAAGTAAGTTCATCTTCATCAATTTTATCTTGTTTAAATAAATCTTCTATAATTTTTTTAGTTGATACAATACCATATAAAGCTATATTTAATTTTTGTTCACTATATTCAAGTTTATTAAATTCATCTATTAAATTACCTTTAGAAATAACATTATCATATATTGCTTTTACATATCCTAGTTGTTTATTAGTTCTTTCTTCAAGTAAATAATAATATTTTTTAACAAGTTCATTAGCACTAGCTACTTTAGTTTCAAATTCTTTTTTTAGTGTTTCTATATGTGATATAGATTTATTGTTTATAGCTTCTAAATCTGGTAATTGATGTGGTTCTTCTTTTACTTCTTCTTTAGTTTCTTTCTTAGTTTGTCCTAAAAAACAACTTTTATATGCAAGGGTAGATAAAATAGATAATTTATCTTTTTCAGCTAGTGGAAACATTATTGATAATAAATAATCATAATCTACATATTCACCATTTAACATTTTTTCATTTATTTCTATTTCTTTTATTATTTTATTTCTTATATCTTGTAATTCTTCTTTATTATATCTTCTAACTAAAGAAAAAAATGGTGAAGATAATATTTCTTCTACAATATCAGTAACTTGTTCTACAAATAAAGCATTATTTTCATTAAAAAACTCTATTATTTCTATTTTTTCTTTAAAAGAAGAATCAAATTTTAATACTTCATCTTTTAATTCTAATAATCTCTTAGCATCTTTAGTTTCTTTAATACTATTATAATCATCTAAAAATAAAATAGATTTTTCAAATTCTCTTAATGAGCCTTTTAAATTTTCTACTCTAGTTGTAATTAATTCATCTAATATTTTAAATAAACCACTATTTTCTTCCATATTAAAAACACCTTCTATCTTTATATTAGAATTATAACATATTAAAAGATAATTTAAAATATATTATTAAAAAACTTACTAAATACTAGTAAGTTCATTTTCTTTTTCTTTAAATTTTTCATCTACTAATTTATTATATTTATCAATTAATTCTTGTACTGTTTCAAGACATAAATCTTTTTCATCTTCTCTTAATTCTTCATTATTTTTAATTTTATTATTTTCATCTTGTCTTATATTTCTAAGTGCTATTCTTGCTTCTTCTGCCATTGTACTTGCTTGTTTAACATATTCTTTTCTTGTTTCACCAGTTAGTTCAGGAATAGTAAGCATTATTACTTCACCATTATTTGTAGGAGCAATTCCTAAATTAGCTTCATGAATAGATTTTTCTATATTTTTAAGAGCTGATTTATCAAATGGTTTAATTGATAAAACTCTTGCTTCTGGTATAGAAATAGTTGCTAGAGATTGAATTGGTGTTGGTACTCCATAGTAATCAACCATAATACCATGTAAAATATTTGGATTAGCTCTTCCTGCTCTTATTGTTGTATATCTACTTTCTAATGTCTCTATAACTTTACTCATTTTATTTTTTATTTCATTTTCATCAATCATAATTTCCCTCTCTTATAAAACTATTATATAATATTTTAGTTTAATAAATCAATCATAAATATTTTTAACAAGAAAAAACTGCAAAAAGCAGTTTTTATTTAATATATTTTAGCAGACCCACCATCCGCCACCACATGATGTTTGATTTTCTACCTTACATATTCCATTACCTAATGAATATCCTGATTGACAACTTAGATATCCACCGGCTGGTCTAAAACAATAAGCTCCTGTTTTATATGTACAACCATACCAACTCTTACATTGAGCTACTGTTGATGCTGTACCACAAGCATAGAAGCATTGACCTGCTCCCCAAGATGCACCATCACATCCATCATAATAATGGCAACAATTAACGTATGGTTGTTTACAAGTTGATTGACTTGTTCCTGCACCTGCTGCTACTGTATATCCTGATGGACATGCTGTACATCCTGCTGTTTGTGTTTGATTTATTGTTCTTGAACCTGCCCAAGTATTTGCTGGACAATTACTTATTCCACCACCAGCTGTTGTTACTTGTCTTCCTGCTGGTACTGTCATTGTACAACTTGAGGCTGATGTTCCTGCACCTGCACCTACTGTATATCCTGATGCACAGCCTGTACATGGAGCTGTTTGTGTTTGATTTATAACTCTTTGAACTGAATATTGATTTGCTGGACAATTACTTATTCCACCACCAGCTGTTGCTACTTGTCTTCCAGCTGGTACTGTCATTGTACAACTTGAGGCTGATGTTCCTGCACCTACTCCTACTGTATATCCTGATGCACATGCTGTACATCCTGCTGAACCTGCTACTGCATATTGATTTGCTCCACATGCTGCACAGGCTGTATCTGCACTTCCATAATTTACTGTGTGTTGTGTTTTATATGATCCTGCTGCACAATTTGAGAATGTTGTTCCATTTGTTGTTGTTAATGTTTTTCCTGCTGGTACTGTTATATAACATTGTGTTACTGCTGTTGCTCCTGTTGCACTTGTATATCCTGTTGGACATCCTTGACAATATACTGTTGATCCATTGTTATATGTACCTACTCCACATTTTCCCCAAACTGCATATAATGTTATTGTTTCTCCTGTTGGTGGTAAATTTAGGATTTCTGCTTGATCTTTTAAATCTACTGTTGATGAACCTTTTGTTTTACTCCATCCTAAGAAATTATATCCTGTCTTTTTAAATCCTGCAACTGTTAAATTTGATTTTGAATCAAAATAATGTGTTGATGGACTCATACTTCCACCTGTATTTCCATTTCCATCATAATTTACTTTATATGGTCTTGCTTTCCATTGTGCATATAATGTTATATTTGTTGTTATATCATATATTATTTTCTTTGGTGATCCATCACTATTATAATATTGTTCTCCACCTGTTGCACTTGTATAGTATCCTAAAAAATCATAATGAAGTTTTGATGGTATTTGTATAGATGGTAATTTTGTTTGATATTTTACTTTTGCATTATCACTTCCACCTGTTCCTGTCCTTTTATCAAATGTCATTGTATATTCTATTGGTTCACATTTGTTTTTTTCACTTACATAATATCCATTATTACATTCTTGCCATACTGCTCTTACTACTGGATAATCATTACTTGATGATACATCTTGTTTAAATAATCTATTATTTGCTACTATATTTCCAAGTGCATCTACTACTATTGTTGGATTTCCTACTCCTGTATAGTAATAGTATCCTGTAAATGCTAGATTTGCTTTCTCAGGTCTTTCAATTGTTGTTATTATATCACTCTTTTTATGAGAACTCTCTCTTTTAAAGAATCCTACTCCGTATTCTTCATCTATTCCTATTTCTCCTGCTATATCTGCATCATTATTATTAAATGTTATTTTATATGTTGATCCTACTACTCCATCATAATCATATCTTGCTGATGAATATAATTCTATATTATAACTTTTATCATTTGTATCTAGTCCATTATATATTCCTATGCTTATATTAGATAATACATCTGTTTTCTCATCTACACTACTATTATATTCATGCACATCTGTTTTCATTGCTAAGAAGTTATATCCTTCACTTGTTACTTGATGTGTCTTTGTATTTGTATATTTATCTAAATTTAATGTTTTCATGTATATTAATTTTTCTTCTTCTGTTGTATCTGTATATCTTAGTGTACTTTTTATATTCTCATGAATTATTTTATTATTTTTATCTGTTTGTTCTTCAGGATTACTATTTATTGTAAGTATCTCTAATTTCCTTTTCTTTTCATTTCCAAGTATTAATTCACATTCTGTTCCTGTACTATTACATGTTGCATATCTAACACCATTATTATCAATCAAATCATTATTTATTATTCTTGATATTGATGAACTATATATTACAACATCACTATTTTCATGTACAACTGTATATGATTCTCTTAACTTTACCAATGTTGTTAATAGTGATACTAATATTACACTTACCAATACTACACTTACTATTACTTCTACTAATGTAAATCCTTTTTTATTCATATTACACTCTCCATATTCACTTATTATACATAATTTAATTATAATCTATATAAATAATTATTTCAAGTTAAAAAAGATAACTTTTATAAGTTATCTTAAACTTCAGCAATATATTCAAGCAATTTAATAAACATTCTAACAAATATTTTAGAAAGTCCTTTTCTTTCAAGTTTTCTAATTGCAATTCTTTTATCTTTGATTTGCATATCACTAAATAATATTTTATCAAGTTCTACTTTTAATTCAGTAGTAACACTTAAGTCACTTATGATACTTTCTAAATCTTCATTAATTGCTCTAGATGCATCTATTTCAATATCATTACCTTTGCAATATACAAATACTTTACTTGTTGTATTAATATTATCAAATTCTATTACAAAATCATTATCTTCTATATAACTTTTAAATTCTACGTTAATTTCATCACTAAATACTTGAACACCTTTAGTAAATTTAGTATTTCTAAATCTAATAACATAATTTCTTTTTTCTGGAATTACTCCTTCTTTTCCTTCTTTAGGTTCAATTGATACTGAGAAATCATTTTCTTTATAATAATAATTTATTTCTGTTGTTTTATAGAATCCTTCTCTATTTTTATTAGAATATCCATCATCTTCATATAATTTATATGTATTACTTCTTCCAGGGAATATATGAATTTCTAATGTATTTGGAGAAGATGTATCATTTAAATTATCTGGATCTAATACAGCCATTGGAATAATAGCACCCATTTTTGCAAATACTGGATAATCTTCATCTTTATAAAATGTTACATAACGTCTTCCACCGGTAAACTTTTTACCAGTTTTAAATTCATACCATGTTCCTTTTGGTAAGAATATTCTATGAACAACTCTACTCATAACTGTATCTTTTTGAGTAACAATTGGTGATATAAATAATTCACTACCAAAATAATATTCATTTTTATATAGTGGTTCATCATAAGTTTCTGGATATTTATAATAAAGTGGTTGAATTAATGGAGCTCCAAAAGATGAATATTTATAATTTTCTGAATATAAATATGGTATTAATTTATGTCTTAAATTTAAATAATCTTTAACAATACTAAATGTTTTAGCATCCCATTTCCATGGTTCTCTTTTATAATATTTACCTTCTTCACTAGCAAGACGTAATATAGGACTATATACACCTAATTGTATATATCTTACATATAATTCTGCATCTTCCATTCCACCTTTATATCCACCTATATCATGACTCCACCAAGAAACACCTAAGTTAGCAGCTGTTGCATTAAAGAATGGTAAGAATTTTAATGTTTTCCAACTTATATTAGTTTGTCCTGAATATAAAACTGAATATTTATGTGGTGCAATGCCAAAATTACGACTTAATATAAGTGGTCTTCTTTTTTCATTTATATAGAAATTTTTAAATAAATAATAATTCATTGTAAAATCTCTAAGTAAATTATCTTTATTATTATCATCTACCCATAAAAAGTCCACACCACTATCTAAATATGGATTAATTATTCCTTTTAAAAATCCATCCATTAAATTAGAATTATATACATTAAGTGGTATATTTTTATCTTGATCTACTTTATATATAGCAGCAAAATTATTATGATTTACTTCTTCAACACTAAGTATTCCTTCTGTTTTAATATTAGTTCCTAAAAATATATGATTTTTATTTAAATAATTATGAAGTGCTAGTGAATTTGGAAATATACTTTTATTAAATGAAAAACTTATATCACTATATTTATTTTTTACTCTTGAATAATCTCCTAAAAGAAGTACAGAAAATGGTATATCATTTTTTCTAAATGAATTAACTATTTTTTGTATACCTTCTTCAGTATATTTTTCATTCTTAGCCCACCATACTCCAAGAGCATATCTTGGAATAAGTGGTGGAAGAGATGTTAAATTAAAATAATCTCTTAAACTAGTTCCAAAATCATTATCATATACAAATAAGTATGTATCTATATTTTTATAATTAGGAGCTATTATATTACCATTTTGATCTATTATTGGAGTTCTAGAATCATCAAAAGATGTAAAACCATCTAATGAAAATAAACCTTTATCAAGTGTTACACTTGATTTCATATCATCTAAACTATAAGCAGTTCCTTTTAAATTTCTTGCTTCTGGATGATTAAAATACCATGTTTTTTCTGTATCAGTTATTGTTACTTTAAAGAATTGATCTGGTACTAATTTATTTCCTATAAAAGGTTTTTCTTTATGATATTCTAGTATAAATTTAGAATTCCTTATAATTAATATTTCTGTATCTTCTTCTACTGTAACTTTAGGTTGTCCAAATGATCTATTAGCCGCGAAAAAAGTAGGATAATCATTAAATGATCCTGTTTCACTATATTCTAATCTTATCAAATTATCAGATAGAATACTTATTCTATATCTACTTCCTCTATATACATAAGAAGAAGGTGTCTTACATTTAGTTATGTCTACTTTAAAATGCGGACCTAAATCATACATAATTATCTCTCCTTTTATTGATTTTGATTACTAACACTAGCAGCTATGCTACTATTAAATTCATTTATGAATAACCCACCTTCACTGGCACTTACAGAAGTATTATTATCTTTTGTATCTGTATTTTCATTAATAAATGTATTTGTAGTTGGAGCTATATCCACACTAGGAGCAGTATTATCTACAAAACTAGTATTTACAAATACATTACTTGTATTTTCATTAGTATTAACACTAGGTTCATTATTAACATATGTATTACTTGTAGTACTACTTTCTGTTGTAGTACTAACAGCAGTATTTGAATTATTTAGTTTTACCATCCAATTCATATAAACTTCACAGTTTGCACTTGTTGGTGGTGGATCTGCTCTTTCCATTTTCGCAATCATTGGAATTTTAAATATTCTTCCGAATGCTACACAAGTTCCTGCTTGTAATGTTTTTTGTTTTTCTATGATATCTTCACTCATATTAGGTACACTTTTCGATATGTATTCTAAATCTGCTGGATGATTTATTTTAAATATAATAAAGTTTGCACATTGACTTATAACATTTTCATTTAAATCAGTTGGTCTTTGTGTAATTATAATAAGTAAAAGTCCATATTTACGACCTTCTTTAGCTATTCTCTCAAATATATTATATCCAAATAATTGCTTATCATCACCTTCTAATACATATCTATGTGCTTCTTCTAATATCATATGAATCGGAAAAGATGCTCTGTTTTGAAGACTTCTTGTAAATTTCATAAACATACGAGCAAATATTTTAACTATAGTTCTTGCAAATCTATCATCTACATCTTCTAAATTAAAGTTAACTATTTGACATTTTTTATTTCCACTGATTTGTATTTTTCTTATATATTCATCAAGTGTAGTATATCCATCTGCTGTAAAGAATGAACCATTTGGTCTATTTACTAAATCATGTAATTTAACTTTTAAACTCATAGCAGAATCATACATTGCTTCATTAAGTAAATATCTTTCACTATATAATGTAAAGTTAAGAGCAACTTCTAAATCATGAAGTGAATAATATACTCCTTCTGCTTCATAATTCCATTTTCTATTTTCATCAACAAATTGTTTAATATAATCACTAATAATCTTATGTTCAGCAAATCTACCTTCACTATCAATATCAAAACAATTTCTAAATTTACGAGTAAAACCAATACCTGGTACTTCTGCATCAAGTGATAATTCTGGAGTATTAGTTTCACTTAATATTTCAAATATTTGATCTCTAATTCTTGCTGAAGTTTGATTTGTATACATAATAGATATAATAGCTTTTGCTAATATATGATTTTTAAAATCAGCCGCTTCTTTATCTTCACGAGCAAACATTTTAGCATAAGTAAGGGCTGAATCTACCATTGCTATTTGTGAAAAACTTGTTGCTTCAAGTAAATTTAATATATCTTCAAGCTCTAATAAACATACTGGAATATTAAGTTTTTCATATGGCTTTGCTAAATTAGTTGTTATTACTTTAAATGAATAGTATTCATTATTTTTATTTAAATTTTGAAATGCATTTATATATTCACCATAAGAATCAAATATAAAGAAATTGGCTTTATAAGGAATAATATTTGAATTAGGGAAAATATTTTGAATTATTCTACATATACCATAAGTTTTACCACTACCAGTATTACCAAATATAGCAGTATGGTTTGAAAATAATTCATCAATACTTACATTTAATGGAAAATCATTATATAAAGGAGATACACCAAGCCTTATACTTTCTCCTTCAATACCAGTAAGTATTTTTAATTCTTGATCATTTATAATTCTGGCTGTGGCATTTAGACTAGGTTTTTTAATAAGTCCACCAATAAAATCATTTTCAGTAAGTTCTCCTAAAAATGATACTTTAATTGTATCTTCATTTATAGAATCTATTTCACCTAATATTTTTTTATTATCATCTTCAAATACAACATGTAAATTAATTAAGTCATTTATTTCAGTGGCTTCTTTATTAATTTGTAGTGTTGCTGAATTCTTACTAATTGTTAATATTTTTCCTAGCATACTAAAAACCAACCTCTCTATTCTATAAATATAATTCTAACAAATTAATAATAAAAAATAAAGATTATTTAATAAAAAAATTAAAAAACTATCTTAAATTTATAAGATAGTTTAATTATCTTTTTAATATTCTTTCTTCTTGTACTTTATTTTCTTCTTTACTATTATCTATATTAGATAAATTATTATTTATTTTTGAAATTTCAAGTATTAATTCTTTATATTTAGCTTTTAATTTATTAATTAATTCTAACTTTTCACTTGATAATTCTTTATTTTCACTTAATTCTTTTTCTAATTTTTCTGCTTCTTTTTTATTTTTAAGTGCTTCATTATATTTATCAAGAATTACAAAATTTAAATAATTTCTTTTAATTATATCTTCATCTTTACGAGTAATTTTATAATTTTTTATTTTTTTTATTATTTTATTTGGATTTGATGATGCTATTTTATTATAGTTTTCTTTTGTTTTAAAATTCTCATCATGAATTAATTTAAGAGCAGACTTTACTATATTTCTTTGCATTTGTTCACTATATTTATTACTATCAACTGTAGATGATATAATTTTTACTTCATTATCATTTAAAGTATATTCTATTTCACCTTCAATACTTTCAAAACTTAATTTAAGTATTAATTCTTCTTTTTTAACTTCAATTTTTTCATCTTTATCTGCTTTAATACACATTTTAAATGCATTTATTAATGAAGGATTTTTACTATATTCTTCTTTTTCTTTATCAGTCATTTCTTTTAGTAAACCCCTAGATTTAAATTCATCAAATAAAACATTTCTATTATTTATTACTAAAGATGAAAAACTAAGCATTGATATAATATTAGCAACTGGTATTAATAAAATTAAATATGTTGGTAAATCACTTTCATTTTTAATTCGCTCAGGCTTTTTTGTAACATGTATTTTATAACCATCATCTACTATATCTTTAACAACTCTAAGAAGAGAAACTCCAAGCATAAAATTTGACATTACAACTGTACTTAGCCAAAATAATCCAAATGACATAAATAATCCCCCTTTAAAAATTCTTTTGTATTATAACATAATATTAATAATTTGTAAATTATCTTTTTAATTTGATTTGATTATTAACTGAGTCAAACAATTCTTTTACTTCATCTTTTCTAAAATAATTTATTTCTGTATTTATACCATTTTCATCTATTAATTCTTTAAGACTTTTTCTTTCTAATATATAATCACAATATTTTCTATCTGTTGATATATCTATTAACTTAACTATTTCATTTGTAAATAAATCCCTACTCCATACATAATACTGTTTTATTTCATCTTCACATGCATGTTTTACACCATTAATATCTTCTGTTATAGATAAATCATCAATATCATAAAATTTTTGAAGTTCATCTATAATTTCATATTTTACTTTTATAAACTTTTCTTTCTCTTTTTCTGTTTTTGCTGAATCAATATTCCAAGATGTATGTTCTAATAAAGTTTGTAACTCTACAAAATCTAATTTTTCTAATTTAAATTGGTTTACACTCACTATTTCACCATCCTTAATTTTTATATAATAAACTAAAATATACAAAAAATCAATAAAAAAGAATTAATCATCTAACTTCTTAATTAATTCTTTTTCTTTTGATAATTCATCTTCTATTACTTTATTTAGTTTTACAAGCATACATATTTTAAAGTTTTTAATATTTGATTTTAAATCACTTATTTTATTAGAAAATTTAATACTCTCAATCCTTTCTATCAATAAATAATACTCATCATATATTTTATCTATTTTATTTAATATTTTAACACCTTCTATATAACTATAATTATCATTATTTTTTATTAATTTATATTTATGTTCTAAATTAATTATTTCACTTTTTAATTCTTCTCTTTTTTCTTCTAATAATTTTATATCATTTATTTTTTTATAATCTTGTTTTTTCATAATATATTATATTAAAAAAAGTTAAAAACTCTACTAACTTTCTAAAGTTTTTAACATTTTTTTACTTTTCATATATATACCAGAATATTCTTCATAATATTCATTTATTATATTATCTATTTCATCACTTATTTTTTTATCTATATTTAATTCATTTATTTTTGATATATCTACATAATAATAAAGTCTTAACATTTTAAGTACTTTTTCATCTATTAACATTTCATTTGTTCTACAATTTTGACAAACATATCCACCTTTTGATAAAGATAATGTTACTACTTTTGTACTTCCACATTTAACACATGAATCTAAATTTAAATCTATTCCTAAATATTCTAAATATTGAAGTTCTAATATATTTGTAATAATTTTAGCATCCATTCCTTCTTCTATTTTAAGAATAGCTGCTTCCATTAAATTATAAACTTCATTATTTTCTGATTCTTTATATACATTAATTGCAAGATCACATATATATGTTAAATAACTTACTTTTAGAATATCACTTTTAATATTAATAAAATAATTTTTAATATCACCATCTATTAGTGTTGAAAGTCCTTTTTCATTGTAATATAAATGAAAAGTACCATAAGCAAATCTTTCACTAGGAAGTCTTAACTTACTACTCATTTTTTTACAACCTTTTGATACAGCACCAATTATACCCATATCTTTAGTAAATATATTTATAATCTTACTATTTTCTTTAAAAGGCGTATTACTTACAACAATTCCATCAACACTAATTATCTTCATCTCTTAACTAAAAGCATAAAGATAACTTTATGCTTATTTTCCTTTCTTATATTTTAAATAATATTCTATTTTACCTGTTTCTTTAAATTTATTCCAAGCTTCCTTTTTATTCATAATCTCTCCTTACAATATTATATTGCAGGATTTTTAAAAAAATTATTCATTATTCATAATATAACCTAAATCTTTAATATATTTTTCTTTTTCTCTCCATTTTCTAATTGTTTTACAATATAGTTCTAAATATACTTTTTTATTAAGTAAGTGTTCCATATCAATTCTTGCTTCATAACCAATTGTTTTAATCATACTACCATTATGACCTACAATTATTTTTCTAAGTGAATCTCTATCTACTATGATATCTACATTTACTTTTATTATATTATTTTTTTCTTCATAACCAATTAACTTACAAGATATTGAATGTGGTACTTCATCATTAGTATGAATAAATATTTTTTCACGTACTATTTCAGATAATCTAAAATCAAGTTCTGCAGTTGTAACTTCTCCATCCATAAAATATCTAACATTATCTGGTAAATAATTTTTAAGTACTTTAATAAGTTTATCTACATTATCATTTTTAAGCGCAGAAAGTGGTATTATTTCTGCAAATTCATATAGATTTTTATATTCATCTATTTTTAGTAGAATCTCTTCATCTGTTAATTTATCTATTTTATTTAATATTAGAAATACTGGTTTATCAAGACCAACTAATTTATCTAATATAAATTTATCTCCTTTTCCATATGAAGTGCTAGCATCTACTAGAAGCAAGACTATATCAACATCATTAATTGAATAATAAGCTTGACTATTAAGTGCAACTCCTAGTTTATCTACAGGTTTATGAATACCTGGAGTATCTACAAATACTATTTGTGTATCTTCTTCATTATATATTCCTTGTATTAAATTTCTTGTTGTTTGTGGCTTTGGTGATATTATAGCTACTTTTTCTTTTAATATTGAATTAAGTAAAGTGCTTTTTCCTACATTTGGTCTTCCAATTAATGTTACGAATCCACTTTTCATACTAAGTCCTCCTTAGTAAATGTAGTATTCATTAATTTTTCAAATGTAAGAACTTGCATTTTACCACTTTTAGTCATTATATTAAATATAACATCTTTATCAAAAAATTCTAAAAATGTTTGTTTGCAAATATTACATGGATAACATATTTCATCACTACTTGTCATTAAATATAATGCTTTAAATTCTCTTTCTCCATGACTTACTGCATTATTAATAGCATTCCTTTCAGCACATATAGTACCACCGTAAGATGCATTTTCTATATTAACTCCTTCATAAAAATTACCATTTTTAGTTTCAACTATACAAGCAAAATGCATATTTGAATATGGTGCATAACTATTATCTAATAATTTAATTAGTTTATCTTTCATAATTCACTTCCTTAAAAAAATAAATCTATTACTTTTGGTAAAAATATTATTAATCCAACTATTATAGCAACAATTGCAAAAACAAATACTGCAGCAGCTGATGTATCTTTTGCTACTTTAGCAAGTGGATGATAATCTTGTGTCACTAAATCTACTACTGCTTCTATTGCTGTGTTAATAAGTTCACAAGATAATACAAGTCCAATAGTTAAAAATAGTATTGCCCATTCTATTTTATCTATTCTAAATATAAATCCAAATATTATTACAAGTAAGGCGATTCCAACATCTACTACTAAATTTTGTTCATTTTTATATGCATACTTAAGTCCTTTAATTGGATAAGTAAAACTATTTAAAAATTTTTTAATTCCTTTTTGTCTTTTTCTTTCATCTCTTGATATCATATTCATTTAATATTTCCTCCTCAAGAGCTCTCATTACTTTTTTATCTTCTTCTATCATATGATCATATCCAAGTAAATGTAACAATCCATGTACTGCTAGATAACAAAATTCGCGTCTTACACTATGTCCATAATCACTTGCTTGACTTTTACATCTTTCATAACTAATATATATTTCTCCAAGAAATCTCATATTATCATATTTAACATCATTTACTTCTTCAAATGCAAAAGAGATAACATCTGTAACTGCATCTTTATTTCTATATGTTTTATTAATTTCTCTTATTTTTTCATTATCTACTATTACTATATTTAATAGTGGATTTTCTATTTTTAAATGCTTACAAGCAAACTTAATTACTTTATCAATTTCACTTGTATCTATTTCTTCATTTGTTGTATTAAATATATATTCTTGCATAAACTTCTCCTATATAATCTTTATAACATATAATATTCCAATTATAATTATTAAAATACTAAGTACATTATAAAACCAATCTTTTCTTAAAAATTTAGGTAAATGATTTCTAATTGCACTAAGTCCTATATATAATAGAAATCCAATAATTCCACCTACTATATTTAATAATATATCATCTACATCAAAGCTCCTACCTATAAATCTTTGTGTAACTTCTATTACTAAACTAGATAAAAATGTTACAAGAGTAATAGAACCTAAATCTTTAATTTTACAGTAGCATGTTACGAAGTATCCAAATGGTACAAATAAAAGTATATTTCCAATTACTTGTTTATAAAATTCTACAGTTCCAGGATCATACCTTAATATTTCTCTAAATGGAATAAAATTAGTTCCACCAGTTGCAACTAAATCTTGACTAGTTACAAGTTGAAATAATATAAGTAAATAAACTATAAAACATAAATTAAATAATTCTTCATGCAAACATATTTTACTTCTATCACTTTTAAAGTATAAAGTTACTCTCATAATTAAAAGAATAGCTATAACTATAACTAATGTAGGCCATGAAACAAGAATTACATTTCTAATTGCTGCTTCCATATTACTCTCCTATATAATATTCATATTCCCCCATAGTAGTAGTCTGTGGTACAAATTCTTCAACATTTGTACTTACTGCAATATTTTCATATACTTTAAAAAATACTTCTAAATATATTTTACTACTATTCACTTCTTTTTTCAAAACTTTTTTAGAAATAATATATTCATCCTTATTAAGTCTTTTAAGTATTTGTTTTTCACTTGATTCTAATGCCTTTTTATAAGCTTCATTTTCATTTATGTTATACTCTTTATAATTATAAACTTGTTTTTCTTCTTTATATAATTTAAAGAATAAATATGGTTTATCTAATATAAGTTTCTTAGTATTTAATGTTTTATTACTATCATATTTACCAATTAATGTAAATTCATGACCAAAAATATCTAAATAATAATGATTAATTATTTTATTAGTTGGTTCATATTCAATATAATTAAATGGAACTGTAATATTTACAAAATACCAAGTTTCAGCATACACTTCTCCATCTGAATGTATTTGTGTTATTAATTCATTATTTTTAATAACATTTCCACTAATTAATACATCACCTTTTTTAACATATTCGTTTATTTCTTTCATTTTAACACCACTAGATACACTAATATGTTTAATAAGACCATCTCTTGTAGCTATGATACTACTTGGTGTATTATTATCATTTGTCTCTTTATTTATTACTCTTTTAGTTAATTCAATTTTATAAATACAACCTTTATTTTTAATTTCAATCCACTCTAATATATCTTCATTTTCATTTAATATTTTTTCTTTTATTTTAGCTAGTTCTTTAAAATTTTTCTTCTTTTTATATAAACTAATTCCATTATTATTAAGACTTTCTAATATTCTAGTTTTAACGCTTTCATCAGTAGTATTAATTTCTATTTTAAAAATAGTATTTGTAAGTAAATATAAAATACAAAGTGAAATAAAAAAACTAATAAGTAAATATTTATTATTAATAATTATATTTTTAATATTTCTTTTTCCATAATATTTTACTACTTTAGTTTTATATCTTCTATTTATTTTTTTATAATCTTCATAATCAATAATAAGTAAAAAATAATCATTATATTTTTCTAATGATTCATATTTAATTTTATTATATATTAAATAATTAATAAATTTAAGTGAATTATCATACACAATTACTTTAATATTATTGTTATCTATCATTTAATTCAATCCCTTTAATATTACCTTTAATGATTAATTCATAAGAATCTAATGCTGTTATTAGTAATGATGAACCATTTATTATTAATTTATTTTGATTTAATAATATTGATATTTTAGTATTACTTATATCTATAATATTGATATAATTTTTAATGTGAATAAAACTATTTTTAATTATTATTTCATAATCATTATTTTTAATAATATTTTTTATCATATTAAATTTTATGTAATAGATAAGAAATTATAAGAAAAAAGAGTAAAAAAGAACAAAATTTTATATAACAAATTAAATTACTTATTGTAATGTTTCACTATACTATTGACATAAATATTAAATTAATGTATATTATAGTTATTAGAGATGGATCGTGGTGACCTTGTTTTTTTAAAACTAATTTACTGCGGTCACATCTTTTTTTATTTTCTTTTATAAATAAAAAATGAATCATTTTTCTTTAAAATTATAATATTTAAATCTCTTATTCTTCTAAAAATATCTTTTATTTGTTTTCTTATTTCTTTTAAAGATATTTTGCAAAATGAAACATCAAAAATAAAATTTTTACTTTGAGACATATTTTTGCATATAGAGTGATATAAAACTTGTTCACTATTACCTTTTATTTCTTTTAAATCCCAAAATTCATTATTCCATAAGTAATCTGCTGTTTTAATTTTCTTAGGATAATTAATTCTTGGCAATAAATATATTATTCCTCCAAAAGTATTTACTAACCAAACAGCTATTTCCATTTCTTTTTTGCTATAATCGAGTATTACATATTTTTCATCTACATAATATTTTATACCTTCTTTTTCCACATATTTTGCTTCAATAACTTGATTATTTATTTCTTTATTTATTAAATATTTTTTTGATACTTTTATAAATGACATAATATCACCTCTACTATATAATTAGCCATCAAAGTATCAAAACACTTCTTTTTTGTAAAAATGTAGAAAAAATATTTTTTTAATCTATCATATTTTCTTTTTTGTCAAACAAAAAAGGCTTCTTACGAAGCCTTAATTAATCTTTATTATTCTAAGATTTCAGAAACTACACCAGCACCAACTGTTCTACCACCTTCACGAATTGAGAAATTAGTTCCATTTTCAATTGCGATTGGAGTGATTAATTCAACAGTCATATCTACATTATCACCTGGCATAACCATTTCAGTTCCTTCTGGTAATGTAATTACTCCTGTAACATCAGTTGTTCTAAAATAGAATTGTGGTCTATAGTTACTAAAGAATGGTGTATGACGTCCACCTTCTTCTTTAGATAATACATAAACACTAGCTTTGAATTTCTTATGTGGTGTAACACTTCCTGGTTTACAAAGAATTTGTCCTCTTTCAACATCTTCTCTATTGATACCACGAAGTAAAACTCCAGCATTATCTCCAGCTTCAGCATAATCTAAAGATTTTCTGAACATTTCAATACCAGTAACTACTGTTTTTCTAGTATCTCTGATACCAACGATTTCAACTTCATCATTAAGATTTAATCTACCTCTTTCAACACGACCTGTAACAACAGTTCCACGTCCTGTGATAGTAAATACATCTTCAATGCTCATTAAGAATGGTTTATCATTATCTCTTACTGGAGTATCAATCCATGTATCAACAGCAGCCATAAGATCTTTAATTGGTTGTACCCATTTTTCATCTCCTTCAAGAGCTTTAAGAGCACTACCACGAATAACTGGAGTATTTTCTCCATCAAATCCATATTCAGTTAATAATTCTCTAACTTCCATTTCAACTAAGTCAAGAAGTTCAGCATCATCAACCATATCACATTTGTTGATAAATACAACCATTTTTGGTACACCAACTTGACGTGATAATAAGATGTGTTCACGAGTTTGAGGCATTGGTCCATCTGTAGCACTAACTACTAAGATAGCACCATCCATTTGAGCAGCACCTGTAATCATGTTTTTAACATAATCAGCATGTCCTGGGCAGTCAACGTGAGCATAGTGACGTTTTTCAGTTGTATACTCAACGTGAGCAGTATTAATAGTAATACCTCTTTCTCTTTCTTCTGGAGCTTTATCGATTTGGTCATAAGCCATGAATTCTCCAAAATATTTAGTAATTGCAGCTGTTAATGTTGTTTTACCATGGTCAACGTGTCCAATAGTACCAATATTAACATGTTCTTTTGAACGATCGAATTTTTGTTTTGCCATTTTCTATTTTTCCTCCTTTTTTACATATAAATATATTTTATCTAATACTTGAAAATAATTCAAGTATAAAATAACTAATTGGCAACTATAATGTACAACTTAAGCTTGTACACCATTTTTCTTAATAATATCTTCAGCTATACTCTTTGGTACTTCTTCATAATGATCAAATATCATTTGATAAGTTCCACGTCCTTGAGTATTACTTCTAAGAACAGTCATATAACCGAACATTTCTGATAGAGGTACCATAGCTTTTATTGAAATATCTCTACCAATACTTTCATTTCCAAGAGGTTTTCCTCTTCTACTTGTTAAATCTCCCATAACTGTACCCATGAATTCTTCTGGAACTCTAACTTCTACATTCATAATAGGTTCTAAAATACATGGATTACATTTATTTTTAGCTTCTTTTAAAGCCATTGAAGCAGCAATTTTGAATGCCATTTCATTTGAGTCTACATCATGATATGATCCATCAAATAATGTACATTTAACATCAATCATTGGGTATCCTGCTAGTACTCCACCAGCAAGTGCTTCTTGAAGTCCTTTATCAACTACTGGTATATATTCTCTTGGAACTACACCACCAACAACTTCATCAACAAATTCATAACCTTTATCTTTATTTGGTTCAAATTTAACCCAAACGTGTCCGTATTGTCCACGTCCACCTGATTGTTTAATATATTTACCTTCACATTCAGCAGATGATTTTAATGTTTCTCTATAAGCAACTTGTGGTTTACCAACATTTGCTTCAACATTAAATTCTCTTTTCATTCTATCTACTAATACATCTAAGTGAAGTTCACCCATACCAGCAATTATTGTTTGACCAGTTTCATGATCAGTTTTTGCTCTAAATGATGGGTCTTCTTTAGCAAGTTTTTGAAGTGCTAAACTCATTTTTTCTTGATCTGCTTTTGATTTTGGTTCAATTGCAAGTTCAATAACTGGTTCTGGGAATACCATTTTTTCTAAAATAACTTGACTCTTTTCATCACAAAGAGTATCTCCTGTTGTAGTATCTTTAAGACCTACAGCAGCAGCTATTTCACCAGCATATACTTCGCTAATTTCTTTTCTTTGATTAGCATGCATTTGAAGAATTCTACCAATTCTTTCTTTTTCTCCGTTAGTTGAGTTCATTACATAACTTCCACTCTTTAATACACCAGAGTAAACTCTAAAGAATGTTAAGTTTCCAACAAATGGGTCATTCATAACTTTAAATGCTAAAGCTGAGAATGGTTCACTATCACTTGCTTTTCTTTCTATTTCTTTATCATTTAAATCTACTCCTTTAACAGGTGGAATATCTGTTGGAGCTGGTAAATAATCAATTACAGCATCAAGAAGTGTTCTTGTACCTTTATCTCCAAGTGCATCTGCACATAATACAGGATAGAATTTACCATCAATAGTAGATTTTCTAATAGCAGATTTTAATAAATCAACAGAAATTTCATTACCTTCAAGGTATGCTTCCATTAATTCATCACTATAATCAGCTACAGCTTCTATTAATTTATTTCTATATTCTTCAGCCTTATCTTGCATATCACTAGGGATATCAATTTCTTCTAATTCTTGTTTTTCAGTTCCATCATACTTATATGCTTTCATTGTAACTAAATCAACATATCCAGTAAAATGATCTTCTGCTCCGATTGGTAACATAATTGGTTCTGCATTAGTTGCTAATCTATTATGAATTGAATCCATTGAATAATAGAAGTCAGCTCCTATTTTTTCCATTTTATTAGCACAAATCATTCTTGGAACTTTATAATCATTTGCTTGTCTCCAAACTTGTTCAGTTTGAGTTTCAACTCCAGCTTGAGCATCAATAAGTGCAATAGCACCATCTAATACTCTTAAACTACGAGCAACTTCAATTGTAAAGTCTACGTGTCCCGGAGTATCTATTATATTAAGTCTATAACCTTTCCAGTGAACAGTTGTAGCAGCACTAGTAATAGTTATACCTCTTTCTTTTTCTTGATCCATCCAGTCCATTTGTGATTCACCATCGTGAGTTTCACCAATTTTATGGATGTTTCCACCTAAGAATAAGATTCTTTCAGTTGTTGTTGTTTTACCAGCATCAATGTGAGCCATTATTCCTATGTTACGAGTTTTATCTATTGAGACATCACGTGCCATTTTATATCTCCCTTCTTACCATCTATAGTGTGCATAAGCTTTATTAGCTTCTGCCATCTTATGTGTATCTTCACGTTTCTTAACTGCTCCACCTGTATTATTTGAAGCATCTATTATTTCAGCAGCTAATTTTTCTGCCATACCTTTTCCTGGTCTATTTTTAGCATATTGAATTAACCATCTTAAAGTTAAAGCATTTGCTCTATCTTCTCTTACTTCCATTGGTACAGAATAGTTACTTCCACCAATTCTTCTACTCTTTATTTCTAAAGCTGGCTTAATATTTTCAAATGCTTGATTTAATACTTCAATTGGATCATTTCCAGTCTTTTCTTTTACTATATCAAGAGCATTATATAATATTCTTTGAGCAGTTCCTTTTTTACCATCTAACATAATTCCATTGATTAGTTTAGTAATCATTTTAGAATTATATATTGGATCTTCTAAAACATTTCTTTTTATTGCTTGTCTTTTACGCATGTTCTATTCTCCTTTCTATAAGTTTTATTTATTTACTAGTTTTTAGGTTTTTTAGTTCCGTATTTACTTCTACCTTGTCTTCTCTTATCAATTCCAGCAGTATCAAGAGTACCACGAACAATATGATAACGAACACCGATTAAGTCTTTAACACGACCACCACGGATTAAAACTACACTATGTTCTTGTAAATTGTGTCCTTCTCCACCAATATAGCAAGTAACTTCTAGTCCATTACTTAATCTAACTCTTGCTATTTTTCTTAAAGCTGAGTTTGGTTTTTTAGGAGTCTTAGTTGAAACACGAGTACATACTCCACGTTTTTGTGGTGAACTATTATTAGTTCTCTTTTTATCTTTAGAATTGTAACCAATATTTAATACTGGACTTTTACTTTTCTTAGTTTTCTTTCCTCTACCATTTCTAACTAATTGATTAATTGTAGCCATATATTTTTCTCCTTTCTGTAATACACATTTCCAGGTGTATCATAATTCACATTTTATAAGGTTTTCACGAATGAAAACCCACAAATCTATTTGATTTTATCATTAATAAATTGATATGTCAACAAAAACTTTTGAATTTAATATAAATTTATATCTTTTATTTTATAATTAACTACTTCACTAGCATCAGCTTCATAATATATAGCTTTAAATTTATAACTTTCACCCTTTTTCATATCAATACTAGTATAAGCTGTACCTATTACAAAATTATTAGAATCATATACATTATATTCTATATCAATAGTATAGTTTTTATTAACATTATCTATATATCCATATACTATATATTCTTTAGTATTAGTATCATAATAGCCTTTAATATCTTTTAATATTATTTCACCATTATCTACAATTATTGAATTATTAGATTCAATATATTTAGTATTATCAAATATATCAAAAAATACAGTTCCTAATATAGTAATACTTGGAAGTAAAAAATATAATGAAAATATTACTACTAATATAATTATAATATTTCTAGTTTTATTACTCTTTTTAACTTTTATTTCTTTTTTTTCTACTTCTTTATCTTCAATATCTTCTATTTTATTTTTATCTTTTTTCATATTTCTCCTTTATATTATATTAATCTATTATACAATTATTCTTTTCATCATATGATTCTATACTAATTTTAGCACTTAAACTAGTTCCTAACATATCTATTTGATTTACATCATCTTGGTAACTTAACCAAATATATAATTTATAATTTTTAACTTCATTACTATTTAAAAATATATTATCAAGTAATACTAGTTTATTATCAATTATATTTTTAAAATTACCTTCATAACTTTTATCTTCACTTTCAATTCTAAATTTTAAGTATTCACTTTTTAATTCTTCAGAAATATTACTTATATCTAAATATAATTTATTACAAGAATTAAGTGTACTATTAGAAATAATACTAAAATCTTTTTTAAATGCAAGAGTTTCAACATCTTTATCATATATTGGTGCTATATTATCTGCATTTATTTTATCATCTGAAATATTTACTTTAAGATTACCACTATTTACTTTAGTATCAACTACATTTTCTTTTATAATATTTGGTCCAAAGTACGCAAAAGATACAGAAATTACTGTAAGTGAAAGTAACATAATTAATAATATTAAATATTTTTCTTCTTTCATTTATTCACCCTAATAAAATTATAAACTAAAAGAGCATTAAAAGTAAATATTAAAGCTCTTTTTCTCCTTTATTTTTAAATTGTATTATAATTGGTGTTCCACTAAAATCAATATTTTGTCTTATTTTATTTTCTAAATATCTATAATATGAAAAGTGTACTAATCCTTTTGAATTAACTTCTATATCAAATCTAGGTGGTTTTGTACCTGATTGATGTGCAAAATATACTTTTAATTTTTTACCTTTATAAGAAGCAGGTGGTGTTTCTATGAATGCATCTCTTATTATGTCATTTATTATACTTGTTTTAACTTCTTTAATAGAGTTATTATATGACTCTATTACTTCTGGCATAAGAGTATGTATTCTTTTTTTAGTTTGTGCACTTAAGAATACTATTTTAGCATAATCCATAAATTGAAAATTATGTTTAATATCTTTTTTCCATTCTTTCATACTTTCATCTTTTTCATCTATAGTATCCCATTTATTAACAACTATTACTATTGGTTTACCCATTTCTAAAGCATAACCTGCTATATGTTTATCATGTTCTACTATTCCAGTAGTTGCATCAAGTACTAATAAACATACATCACTTCTATCAATTGCTTTCATACTTCTAATTAAGCTATATTTTTCAACTGACTCAAATATTCTTCCTTTTTTTCTAAGTCCTGCTGTATCAATTAAAGTATATTCTTCTTTATTATAAGTAAATTTAGTATCAATAGCATCTCTTGTAGTACCAGCTATATTACTTACAATTACCCTATCTTCATTTAAAAGTGCATTTACTAAACTACTTTTACCTACATTTGGTCTTCCAATTACAGATATTTTTATTGTATTATCTTCATCTTCATAACCTTTTTCTTCACCATAAGTAATTAATTTTAATAATTCATTTACTCCAGTTCCATGCTCTGCTGAAATATTAACATATTCATCAAATCCAAGTGAATAAAAATCATATATATTATCTTCTGATGATTTATTATCAACTTTGTTAATAGCAACAATTACTTCTTTATTTTGTTTCTTTAACATATCTCTGATTAACATATCACTAGTTGTAATTCCATCTTTAGCATCAACTACAAAAACAATAGTATCTGCTTCTTCAATACCAATTTCAACTTGCATTCTAATTTCTTCATTAAAGTCCCCACTACTTAAATCAATACCACCAGTATCTATTAAATAAAATGGAATATCATTATATATAGCTTGACTATAAATTCTATCTCTAGTAATACCTGGAGCATCTTCTATAATAGCTATTTTTTTACCAACTATTCTATTAAATAAAGTACTCTTACCTGTATTTGGTCTTCCTACTAAACATACTGTTTTTCTTGCCATAAACTTCACCCCTCATTTGTAATCTATTTAATTATAATATAAAATTAGTATTTTTTCTAGATATTTTTAATAATAGTAAAAGTGTCAAAAAAAATCACGTATTTAAACGTGATTTTATTAACCTACTTTAAATGAGTTTCTACATTCATAATGTGTTGCTGTTGAATTACTATGACAAGATCCTGTTACATACCAAGCACCATATGCACTATATCCTTTACATCTAGTACCTGTTTTTCTTTGACAATAGTGAGCATAACATCCACCAGCGCAACAACACCAACCATAGTTACCATCCCAGTTGTCGTAGCTACTACATACTCCCATAGATTGATCACAATAAGAAGTACCCCAACAATCTTGATATGAATAGTTTTCATTACCTAAACAATCAGATTTTCTTTCTAATTTTGTTGATACTAATTTAAGTGTACATGTTCCAGTATTACCTGCTGCATCTTTTACAAATCCATAGAATGTTTTTGCTGATGCTCCAAGTGTTGTTGTACTATTATATACTGGAGTTGAACTTGTACTAAGACCAAATGCAGTTACAGCTATGTTATCTGTTTTTGTTGCAAATGATACAGAATCTGATGATTCACCATATGTTAATTTTAGTGTACATGTTGGTTTTACTGCATCTGTACATTTTGTTGAACCTGCTACACTTGTATATCCTGTTGCACATTTTTGACATGTGCTTGCTGCTGTGGCTCCAACTGCTGTACTATATGTATTAGCTGCACACTTTGTACAATCTCCTACTACTTTTCCGCCAACAGCTGTTCTATAAGTTCCTGCTGGACATTGTGATTTTGCTGTTCCACCAGTACAATAATTTCCTGCTGGACATGATGAACAACTTGTGCTTCCTGGTGTTGTATTATATGTTCCTGCATCACATTTTAAACATTCTGCTACAGTTTTAGCTCCAGGTGTTGATCTATAAGTTCCTGCTGCACATTGTGATTTTGCACTTCCACCAGTACAATAACTTCCTGCTGGACATGTTGTACATACTGCATTCGTTCCATCATTATATGTACCTGCTGCACATATAGTCCAATGTGCATATAATATATGATCTGTTGCTCTATTAACTATTGTTGTATTCAATATTTTATCTCCACCAGAAGATGCTGTATACCATCCATCAAATCTATATCCTTTATATATTGGTGTTGGTAATGTTCCATATTGACTATTATATGTTACTGTCATACTACTTTGAGAAACTGTTCCACCATTTGCATTAAATGTTACTGTATATTTATTTGCTTGCCA
>CANRCX010000014.1 GCA_947629235.1 uncultured Bacilli bacterium
TGGCAAGCAAATAAATATACAGTAACATTTAATGCAAATGGTGGAACAGTTTCTCAAAGTAGTATGACAGTAACATACAATAGTCAATATGGAACATTACCAACACCAGTAAATAAGGGATATAGCTTTGATGGATGGTATACAGCATCAACAGGTGGAGATAAAATATTGAATACAACAATAGTTAACAGAGCAATGGATCATATATTATATGCACATTGGACTACATGTGCAGCAGGTACATATAATGATGGAACAACAACAAATTGTCAAACTTGTCCAACAGGATATACAAGTGCAGCAAAATCAACGGCAATAAATCAATGTTATATATCAGTAGGAGCTGGAAAATATTTAACAGCAGCAAAAGGAACAACAAGTGCAAATTGTGCAGCAGGAACATATAAAGCAGCACATACTGTAAATTATGGAAACTCAGATTCATGTACAGCATGTGCAGCTAATACATATGCAGTAGCAGGATCATCATCTTGTACACCATGTGCAACAGGATATACAGTAGCAGCAGGTCAGGGAAAAGCAGCAACAAGTTGTATAGTAGTAGTACCAGCAGGAAAGAGAGTAACAGCCGCAGGAAAAGCACCTGAAGATTGCCCAGCAAATACATATGCATCAACATCAAGAACAATAAATCAAACACAAACAGCAACATGTACAAATTGTGCATCAGGATATACAAGTTCACCAGGTGCATCAGTATGTATAGATGCAATAAAACCAACATGCACATTAACAGTTCAAAATGGATTAACTGTATCATTTGCATCAAAATCTGATAATATAGCTGTAACATCATTTGGTATTAGTACAAGTACAACCCCAGTATATAATAATGCATCATCAGTTGGAGCATCAGCAGCAACATTCTATGGATATGTTAAAGATGCAGCAGGTAATACTGGAACATGTAGTATAAGATTAAAATCACAAGTACAATATAGTCGAGTTGCATGTGTAGAAAAGGGCACAAAGTATGGAAGTTGGACAGGTTGGGATTGCTATGGTAGTTATTGCCCAGGAAGTTTAAGAACTTCAAGTATAGCAGATGCAACATATGAACAATACTGGTGTGCATCTACCAATAGTTCTTGTTGGAGATCTAGACCTGCTTATGATGCATGTAACCGATATGGAACTAACTGGAGTGCATGGGTTAATGGTTCTTGTCCAGCTTCAGGTATTGAATATAGTTGTAAAACACAAACAATTTATGTTCAATATTAATAAAATATATATAAAGTTTCAAGTAAATCTTGAAACTTTTTTTTAATTAAAAAAAATGTTGAAATATTTGAATAAAAATGTTACTATTTATATAGTAGGTGATAATATGAAAAGGATTTTAAAGAACATGGCGTTCTTAATGCTTTTGGTGGCAATAATAGTGCCAATTAATGCAAAAGCAGAATTAGTAAATTATAGTAGAGCTATAATTAATACTAATAATTATATTCTAGATAATAATTATTCAACAAGAAATAGGTATATTATTTTTAATGCACCAAATGAACTTAATGATAGTGGTGTATTAGTAACAAATACTAATTTTACTAACGGTAGTATGTTAAGTAAAAAAGAATATGAATTGAGTGTAAGCAATGGTAAATCATATTTATCACCAGGTGTAGAATATTGGACATTATCAAGTTTTAATGGAGATGTATCAAGAAGATATTATATTGATACAGCATTAAGAGAAAAAAGTTCAACAAGTCAATCTGGTGTAAGAGTAACAGAAAACTTAAAACATGATGTAGAAGTTGAAGGCGTTGGAACATATAGTAATCCATTTAGATTTATAGAAACATTACTAGTAAGAGTTGGTAGTAATAGTATACAGTATGGAAAAGTATATGATATAGGAGAAGATGAAAATAAAGTAACTGGAGAAGGTATAGAAAAAGTTGCAACATTAGAAGGAAGTAATTATATAGCAGACTTTAATGTTAAGCCTTTATTCGGACATAAATATGTTGGAAATAGTGGATGTGGAGAATTATCAAAAGTAGGAACAGATGGATATCGATATAGAATAAATAATATAACTAAAGATATAAATTGTATTATTAACTTTAGTCCAAAAATGATAAAATTCAATTTAGTAGCTGGAATTGATGGCTTAGCAACAGGACCAAATCCAACTGAAATATATTTAAGATATTCTGATAAGTGGTATAAAGATGCTGCTAGAGGTACTAGTATAACAAAAATTACACCACCAACAAAATTAGGTTATGAATTTTTAGGTTATTATTATAAAAATAATACACTAGCAATTAAACCAAATGGAGAGATAGTATTAACATCAGATAATATAACACAAGCAGCAGATGATAATGAAAGTCAAGAATTAGTTGGAAAATGGAAAGCTTTATTATATACAGTAAATTATGATGGAAATGGACAAACTAGTGGTAGCATGAGTCCATCAACACATTATCAAGATTTGAAATCAAATTTAAGTGCTGTAGGATATAAGAAAACAGGATATGGATTCTTAGGATGGAGTAGAATAAAAGGTGCTACATCTCCAGAATATACAGATAAAGGAGAAATTTATAATTTAACAACTGGTGGATTAAGCATTACATTATATGCAGTTTGGGGTAAGTGTGCAGTAGGTACTTATAGTGATGGTACAACATCAACTTGTCAAGCATGTCCATCAGGATATACAAGTGCTGTTGGAGCAACTGCTAAAAATCAATGTTATATATCAGTAGGAGCAGGAAAATATTTAACAGCAGCAAACGGAACAACAACAGCAAATTGTGCAGCAGGAACATATAAAGCAGCACATACTGTAAATTATGGAAGTTCTGATTCATGCCCAGCATGTGCAGCTAATACATATGCTGTAGCAGGATCATCATCTTGTACACCATGTGCAGCAGGATATACAGTAGCAGCAGGACAAGGAAAAGCAGCAACAAGTTGTACAATAGTAGTACCAGCAGGAAAGAGAGTAACAGCTGCAGGAAGAGCACCAGAAAATTGTGCAGCAAATACATATGCAGCATCAGCAAGAACAATAAATCAAACACAAACAGCAGCATGTACAAATTGTGCAGCAGGATATTCAAGTGGAGTTGGAGCAACAGGTTGTGTTGATGCTCAAAGTCCAACATGTTCATTAACAATACAAAATGGAGTAACAATTGCATTTGCATCAAAATCAGATAATGTAGGAGTAACATCATTTGGTATGGGTACAAGTTCATCACCAGTATATAATAGTACATCATCACTTGGAGCTTATGCAGGAACATTCTATGGTTTTGTAAAAGATGCAGCAGGTAATACAGGAATTTGTAGTATTACAGCAAGAGCACAAGCTCAATGTAGATCTGTAGGTTGTGCAAGTTATGGTTCTAAACAAGTAGCTGGTGGTTATGGTGGATGGTACTGCAGTGGTTATTGTCCAGGAAGTTTAAGAACATCAAGTGTTTCATATTATGATTATGAACAATACTGGTGTGGATCAACTGGTGGTTGGTGTCGACATGATAGACAATATTCTAGTAAAACAATATGTAATTATTATGGAACTAACTGGAGTGCATGGTGGAATGGTTCATGTCCAGGTACTACAGTATATACAAAATATGAACCTAGAACAATTTATGTTCAATAATAAATAACAAGTTTCAAGAATTTCTTGAAACTTTTTTTGTTTGAATAATATTATTAATAAATGTGTAAATATTAATTGAAATAATAATAAAAAAATGGTATATTTAATAATAGAGAATAGGTGAAAAATATGGCATTAGCAGAAAAAATATTTGGAAGTTATACAAGAAGAAATAAAAGAAGAATAGATAATATAATAAAAGATGTTAATTCAAGAAGAGATTCTATGAGAGCTTTAAATCAACGTGACTTTATAAATAAAACAAATGAGTTTAGAAGAAGATTACGTAATGGTGAACCTATGAGTAACATAGTACCAGAAGCTTTAGCAGTTGTAAGAGAAGCAACAAGGAGAATAACTGGTAAAGAACCTTATGATGTACAATTAGAAGCTGCAGCTGCTATGAACGATGAAGCAATAGCAGAAATGAAAACTGGTGAAGGAAAATCACTTGTTCAAATATTAGTTGCATATTTAAATGCATTAGATGCTACTAAATCAGAAAATAGAAGTGAATGGACTAGTGTTCATATTATGACATCAAATGATGCATTATCAAAAAGAGATGCCGAAGACAATAAACAAGTATTTGCATTACTTGGTCTTAGTTGTGATTTCGCAACAAGAGATATTGGAGTAGATGTAGCTCCAAAAGATGTAAGAAGAGTAAGACAAGAAAATAGATTAAAAAGAATACAAGCTTATAAATGTGATATAGTATATGCTACTTCTAAAACAATAGCATTTGATTATTTAGATGATAATAGTGTTTATGATGCTAAAAATAAAATAATTGGCAGAAAATTTAGTCATGCAATAATAGATGAAGCAGATGATATTTTATTTGATCAAGCAAGAACACCATTAATTTTATCATCATCTGTTAAATTAAATGATGAAATGGAAGCAGAAGAAAATAAAATTAAAGATTATTATGCTGAAGTTACAAAACTTTTATATGGTAAAGAAAATAGTATATTACCAAAAAGAGAAGGAAAACCTTTAAAAGGAAATGAAATAAAAAGTTTAAAACCAGGAGAAAAACCTCCTATTCAAGACCATTATTGTTATGTTATAGATACTGGTGAAATATTTTTATCAGAAAACTTAGAAAATGCATTATTTAAAGGATTTGAAAGTGCAAATGCTAAAGAACAAGGTAGATACCATTTAATTTATGATGCATTACAAAATGCTATTAAAGCAAAACATGCTTATATAAATGGAAAAGAATATTCATTAACAAATGGTAAAGAAAAAAATACTAAAAAAGTAACTTTAATAGATCAAAATATAGGTAGATTTAAAGAATCTAGTAAATATATTGGAGATATTCAATATGCAATTGAAGCAAAAGAAGCATTTCTAGCAGAAGTTGGTAATAAACCATATAAAATTGAGTCTACTGAACGTAAAAAAACAAAAGCTATGATTACATATCCTGCATTCTTAAGTTTATATTCTCATGTTTCTGGTATGACAGGAACTAGTGATCAAGAAGAATTTGCAGAATTATATGGATTATCAACTTATCAAGTAAAAACAAGATTACCAGTTAGAAGAAAAGAAGAACCAGACGAATTATATGTAACTAAAAATGCTAAATATAAAGCAATAGTTGAAGAAATAAAAAAATGTAAAAGTACTGGTCAACCTGTTTTAATTGGTACAACTAGTGTTAAAGAAAGTGAAGAGTTATCAAAATTATTACTTGCTAATGGAATTAAACATCAATTATTAAATGCAACAGTTAGTAAAGAAAAAGAAAATGAAATAATATCACATGCTGGTCAAAAAAATATGATAACTATTGCTACAAATATGGCTGGACGTGGAACAGATATAAAACTAGATGAAGATATTAAAGATCTTGGATTATATGTAATTGGAACTAGTAAAAATACAAGTGAAAGAATAGATAGACAATTAATAGGTAGATGTGCAAGACAAGGTGATATTGGTAGAAGTAAATATTTTATGTCTTTAGATGATGAATTAGTTACTAAATATTGTAGAACTTTAAAAGAATTTAAACAAATGTTTAAAAATGCTCCAAATGGAAAAATTAATAGTAAAAAATTAATGAAAATGGTTAATAAAGCTCAAAGTATTATAGATGGTAAAAATAAACAAAGCAGAAGAATTAGTGAAAAATGGAATCAAGTAGTTAATACTCATAGAAGTATTATGTATGAAAAAAGAGAAGCAATATTAACAGCATCACCTAAAGATTTAATGCAGTATTTAAAAGTAAAAGTCATACCAGACTATGCAGAATTTTTAGTTAAAAATAAATCAGTAGAAGAAATTGAATGTTTAGTTGGTCATTTAATAGATGTACAAAAATGTTTTTCTAAAAATTCTAAAAACTTTGAAGATAATTTAAAAAGAGAATTATTCTTAAGTTGGAAAAAAACTGTTATAAATAAAAATAAAGAAGAATCAGAAAAATATATAAAAGATTTAAGAGTTAAAATGTTAAAAGTATTAGATGATTATTGGACAAGTGAAATGGAAAGATTAGAAGATTTAAAGCGTGAAGCTAGTATGGCTCTTGCATCAGATGATCCATTTAAAAGATATGAATATGCAGCTGCAAAAGAATTTGCTAATGGATTAATGCCTGCAGTTATGAATGAATTTATAACATATTCTGTTCAACCTGATCTTCAATATGGAAAATATGTAATAAAAGAATTGCCTTTAGAAGAAGAACAAGAATATGTAAGATAAAAAGGAATTTATTTCCTTTTTTTAATTATTATGTTAAAATTAATAACTGGTGGAGATGTATACTATGATTATATTATATATAATATTAATTTTGATATTACTTCCAATGTTTATATCTTGTATAATAAGTCATTATAAATTAGATATAAGTGAATATAATATTAAAAATTCTAAAATAGATAAAAACCTTAAAATAATATTTTTAAGTGACTTACATAATAGAAATTTAACTAAGAAATTAGATGAAATTATTAATAATGAAAAACCAGACATAATTATTATGGGTGGAGATATGATTAATGAAAGTTTAAAATATTCAAATAATTTTATAAATTTATATAAAACACTAGATAAAGAAAATATATATTATACATTTGGTAATCATGAAGATAGATTATATTATGATGAAATGGATAAATATATTAAAAAAATAAAAAATAGTAATATTAAATTATTAAATAATAAGAAAGATAAATTATCAAAAAATATTAATATTTATGGGCTTAAAAGTGAAGATGAACAATATTTACCATTTGGAAAATTATTTTTAACAAAAGAATATATAGAATCTAAATTAGAAAAATTTGATAAAAATAAATTTAATATATTAATAGCTCATAATCCACTTGAATTTAAGTCTTATACAGATACAGAAGCTGATTTAGTATTAAGTGGACATGTTCATGGTGGCTTAATAAGATTACCATTTCTAGGAGCATTACTTTCACCTGATTATACATTCTTTCCTAAATATTCTGAAGGCATGTATGAAAAAGATAATACTATGATGATTGTATCAAGGGGACTTGGTTTTAGTAAAAGATTACCATTTAGAATATTTAATAATGGTGAAGTTGTAATAATAAATTTATCTAAAGAATAATTTTAATATTATTCTTTTTATTCGACAAATTTTTTAATATTAAAATTATAAAATATTCTTAGGTGATAAAAATGAGAACATTTTATTTATTTGAAATTAAAGAAAATATATTAAAAAATTATAAAAATAATTATGAAGAATTATATAGTTTACTTGAAAATATACATTATTTAAAAACAGAAGATATTGTTCTTGGATATAGTATATTTAATAGTATTGTAAATCCAATTAAAAAAGATGATTATAATGAATATATTAAAAGAAAGAACTTAGATAATGAAAGTTATATTTGTTATAATTATACTCATACAATTAATGATTTTTATTATGATGAATCTACTAAAATGATTATTAATAACTCTCATATTAAAATTAAAAGTAATAAAAATATACCATCATTCTTTTATAATATTAGAAATTTTAATAATATATTTGTATGTGATTTTAATAATCATGATTATTTCTTATTAAATGAAACTATATATACTTCTTGCATAAATGCATAATAATATGATAAAATTATCTTGGAGGAATAATTATGTTAGGAGATATATTACACATTTTATTAGGATTAGTTATAGGTTTAGTAGCTGGATTTCTTATTGCTAAAAAATTATTTAAAAAACAATTAAAAGAAAACCCACCAGTTAGTGAAGAAATGATAAAGACACTTATGAGAGGAATGGGTAGAAATCCTAGTCAAAAGCAAGTTAATCAATTAATGAAACAAATGCAAAAATATCAATAGAAATATTGATTTTTTAATGGTGAAGTTATGAATTATTTAAAAAAATTTTTTGGACATTTAAATACAATAAATAGACATAGATGGGAAGTGTTTAAATTATCTTGTAAAGTTGGAATTCCATTTAGAGGACTTTTACATGATTTATCTAAATATAGTCCTGTTGAGTTTTTTGAATCTGTTAAATATTATAGTGATGGAAAATATAGTCCTATTATATCTTGTAAAAGAGATATAGGTTATTCTAAAGCTTGGTTACATCATAAAGGAAGAAATAAGCATCATTATGAATATTGGTATGATTATGCAACTTTTGAACCAACACCAATAATACCTTTTAAATATATGCTTGAAATGATATGTGATAGGGTTGCTGCATCAAAAACATATAATAAAGGACATTATAATGATAAAATGTCACTTGAATATTTTTATAAAGAAAGAGAAAGAATTAAATTAAATCCAAAGTTATTATCATTTTTAGAAGATGTGTTTAAAAGATTAGGTAAGTATGGTGAAAAAATAGTATTAAATAAAAAATACTTAGAAAAATTATATTTAAAACATATAAAATAAATTGATAAATTAATAAATATATGATATATTTTTAATATAAGGAGGAATAAGATATGCCAGTATGGTTAATTGTAGTTTTAGCAGTTTTAGTACTTTTAGTATTATATGTAATAGTAACTTATAATGGTTTAGTATCACTTAGAAATAAAGTTAAAGATCAACATAGTCAAATTGATGTTGAACTTAAAAGAAGATTTGATTTAGTACCAAATTTAGTTGAAACTGTAAAAGGTTATGCTAAACATGAAAAAAGTACTTTAGAAGATGTAGTAAAAGCAAGAAATTCTTATGTTTCAGCTGATAATATGTCTGATCAATTAAAAGCTGATGATGCACTTACTAAAGCAATTAGTAAATTATTTGCATTAAGTGAAGCTTATCCAGAATTAAAAGCTAATGAGAATTTTACTAAACTTCAAGATGAACTTTCTGAAATTGAACAAAAAATTGTATATTCTAGACAATTTTATAATGATAGTGTTATGAATTTGAATAATAAAATTGAAAAATTCCCATCAAATATCGTTGCAAAGATGTTTAATTTCACAATGAAAGATTTCTTTGAAGCATCTAATGAAGAAAGACAAAATGTAAAAGTTAAATTCTAGGCATTTAAAAAATGCATCTTATAAAAATAAAGGTAATTTTAAATTATCTTTTTTCTTGTTATAATATAATTAATATGATATATTTTTAATGTAATAATAGAGGTGAGATTATGAAATTAAAATACTTTTTAGTATTAATTACATCATTTTTCTTTATGAATGTAGTATATGCTAATGATATTAAAAGTATAAGTATGGATATTTATGTTGATAATAATGGAAATGCTCATATTAAAGAAACATGGGTAGCTGATTTAAATAGTGGAACAGAAGGATATAAGCCTTATTATAATTTAGGTACTTCTGAAATAAAAGATTTTAAAGTAAAATTAGGTGATAGAGAATTTATTACAATTTCATATTGGAATGTAGATGCATCATTTAATAATAAAAGTTATAAAGCAGGAATACATAAAATAGAAGATGGATATGAATTATGTTTTGGAATATCTAAGTATGGATTAAATACATATGAACTTAATTATACAATAACAAATTTTGTAGTAGGACTAAATGATTCTGATATGATATATTGGACACTAGTGCCACATAATTTATCAGATAAACCAGAAAGCGTACATATAAAAATATATAGTGATTTTAAATATGAAGATACATTAGATGTATGGGGATATGGAAATTATGGTGGTCTTGCATATGTACATGATGGATATATAGAAATGGATAGTGAAGGCGAATTAGAAACTTATGAGTATATGACTATTTTAGTAAAATATCCAAAAGATACATTTAATACAAATACTAAAATAGATAAAGAGTTTAATTATTATTATGAAATGGCAGAAGATGGAGCAGAACATTACATAGAACCTGATGATAATATAGATGAAGACGATGATATTATTGATGTAGACGATGATATTCCTGAAGAAGATGAAGAAGATATTAAAGAATCTAAAAGTGTTTCAAATATCTTTAGATTATTAGTAGTTATTATTTTCTTAGCTTTTCCAATATTAGTAGCAATAATTCTTTTATCATTAAATAAAGGTGTATTTTATGGAACTAAAAAATTAAAGTTTAGTAAAGAAATTAAAAAAGTAAAAGATGCTCCATATTTTAGAGATATACCATGTAATAAAAATATATTTGAAGCATATTGGATTGCTTGTCAATTTGGATTAGTTAATAGTAAAAATGATTTTTTAGGAGCTGTTCTTCTAAAATGGATAAAAGATAAAAATATAGAAAAAGTTGTAAAAGATAAGTATGTACTTAAATTTAATAATAAAAAGAATTTAACAGATGTTGAAATAGAACTATATGATATGATGGAAGAATCTAGTATTGACGGAATACTTGAGAAAAATGAATTTGTAAAATGGTGTAGAAAACATAGTTCTATGATACTTAACTGGTTTAATAAAATAATAGATGAACAAACTATGAATTATGTAAGTAGTGGATTAATATATGAAGAAAAAGCATTATTTAATAAAAAGTATTTAGTTAATTCTGCTATGAAGGAATATGCTCTTCAAATGTCAGGACTTAAAAAATTCTTAAATGATTTTTCAAATATTAAAGATAGAAAGTCTATAGAAGTAATGTTATGGCAAGAATATTTAATGTATGCTCAAATATTTGGAATAGCTAAAGAAGTAGCAAGAGAATTTAAAAATTTATATCCAGATGTTATTACAGAAGAAGCATATAGTGACTTTATATTTATAGATAACTTATCATATGAAATTATAGAAGCAGCATCACATATAAATAGTAGTTCAAGTTCAAGTAGTTATTCTTCTGGTGGTGGTGGCTTCTCATCAGGTAGTGGTGGTAGTGGCTCATTTGGTGGTGGCTCATCAGGTGGCGGTGGATTTCGTTAAAAAGATAATTTAAAATTATCTTTTTTCTTGTTATAATATAATTAATATGATATATTTTTAATGTAATAATAGAGGTGAAAATTATGAAATTAAAATATTTTTTAGTGTTAATTACTTCATTTTTATTAATAAATGTAGTAAATGCAAATGAAATATCAACTATTAGTATGGATATTTATGTTGATAATAATGGAGATGCTCATATTAAAGAAACATGGGTAGCTACTTTAGATAGTGAAACAGAAGGGTATAAACCATATAACAATTTAGATACTGCTGAAATACAAGATTATAGTGTAAAATTAAATGGTGTAGAATATACAACAATTTCTCCTTGGGATGTAGATGCAACATTTGAAGATAAAAGTTATAAAGCAGGAATACACAAATCAGATGAAGGATATGAATTATGTTTTGGTATATCAGAATATGGATTAAATACATATGAACTTGATTATACAATAAAAAATTTTATAATTGGATTAAATGATTCAGATGTATTATATTGGACACTAATACCACATAATCTATTAAATAAACCAGATAAAGTAGATATTAAAATATATAGTGATTTTATATATGATAATAATTTAGAAGTATGGGGATATGGTAATTATGGTGGGCTTGCTTATGTATATGATGGTTATATAAAAGTAGAAAAGAAAAATGGACTTGATAGTAATGAATATATGGCAGTATTAGCAAAATTTCCAAAAGGAACATTTAATACTAATATTAAAAAAGATAATAATTTTGATTATTATCATCAAATAGCAGAAAATGATACTACAAAATATGAATACGAAGATGATAGTGAAGATGACGATGCTTTTATAATGTTTATAGTTTTATTATTCATTATAATTCCAACAATACTTACATCAATAGTGGCTTCATCAAAATCTAGTTCATATGGAACTAAAAAACTAAAATTTAATAAAGGAATAACTAAAGTAAAAAATGCCCCATATTTTAGAGATATACCTTGTAATAAAAATATATTCGAAGCATATTGGGTTGCTTGTCAATTTAAATTAGTTAAAAACAAAAATGATTTTTTAGGAACAGTTCTTCTAAAATGGATAAAAAATAATAATATAACAAATGTAGGTAAGGATGCTCTTAAGTTTAATAATAAAAAGAATTTAACAGATCTTGAAAAAGAACTATATGATATGATGGAAGAAGCTAGTGCTGATGGAGTACTTGAAAATAAAGAATTTGTAGAATGGTGTAAAACTCATTACAATAAGATAATTAAATGGTTTAACAAAGTAATAGATGAACAAACTATGAATTATGTAGAATCAGGATTAATTACAGAAGAGAAAAAATTCTTTAGTAAAACATATTTAGTAAAAGATGAAATGAAAGATAATGCTCTTCAAATGTCAGGACTTAAAAACTTTTTAAATGATTTTTCAAATATTAAAGATAGAGAGTCTATAGAAGTAATGTTATGGCAAGAATATTTAATGTATGCTCAAATATTTGGAATAGCTAAAAAAGTAGCAAAAGAATTTAAAAATTTATATCCAGATGTTATTACAGAAGAAGTATATAGTGACTTTGTATTTATAAATAATCTATCATATGAAGGAGTACATGCTGTTACTACTGCAAGTAGTTTATCAGAACAAAGAGCTCGTAATTATACTGCTGGTGGTGGTGGCTTCTCATCAGGTGGTGGTGGAGCTGGTTCCTTCGGTGGTGGAGGAAGTGGTGGCGGTGGCTTCCGTTAGAAAGATAATTTTAAATTATCTTTTTTCTTGTTATAATATAATTAATATGATATATTTTTAATGTAATAATAGAGGTGAAAGTTATGAAATTAAAATACTTTTTAGTATTAATTACATCATTTTTATTTATGAATGTAGTACATGCTAATGAGATAAGAAGTATAAATATGGATATTTATGTTGATAATAATGGAGATGCTCATATTAAAGAAACATGGATAGCTACTTTAAATAATGGAACAGAAGGGTATAAGCTATATTATAATTTAGGTACATCTGATATTTTAGATTATAGAGTAAAAATGGATAATATAGAATTTACAACTATTTCTAACTGGAATAAAGATGCATCATTTATCGATAAAAGTTATAGAGCAGGAATACATAAAATAGAAGATGGATATGAGTTATGTTTTGGAATATCTAAGTATGGATTAAATACATATGAACTTAATTATACAATAACAAATTTTGTAGTAGGACTAAATGATTCTGATATGATATATTGGACACTAGTGCCACATAATTTATCAGATAAACCAGAAAGCGTACATATAAAAATATATAGTGATTTTAAATATGAAGATACATTAGATGTATGGGGATATGGAAATGATGGTGGTCTTGCATATGTACATGATGGATATATAGAAATGAATAGTGAAGGTGAATTAGATACTTATGAATATATGACAATACTTGTGAAATATCCAAAAGATACATTTAATACATCAACTAAAATAAATAAAAAATTTAATTATTATTATAAAAAAGCAAAAAAAGGTTCTATAAATAGTAAAAAAATTATAGATAAAATTACTAATATTATGTATATTATACTTAATATTATAAAATATATTATTATTTTATTAGCATTAGCTCTTCCATTTATTTGTGGATTAATTTTACTTAAAAGAAAGCGTGTTTATGGAACTAAAAATTTACAATTTAATAAAGGTATTACTAAAATTAAAAAAGCTCCATATTTTAGAGATATACCATGTAATAAAAATATATTTGAAGCATATTGGGTTGCTTGTCAATTTGAATTAGTTGATAATATAAATGATTTCTTAGGATCTGTTCTTCTAAAATGGATAAAAGATAAAAATATAGAAAAAGATTCTTCAAATAAAGAAGCAATAAGATTTAAAAATAAAAAGAATTTAACAGATGTTGAAATAGAACTATATGATTTGATGAAAGAAGCAAGTGTTGATGGAGTACTTGAAGCAAAAGAATTTATAAGATATAGTAAAAAACATTATTCTAAATTACTTAAATGGTTTGATAAAGAAATAGATGAACAAACTATGAAATATGTAGAAAAAGGATTAATAATTAAGTCTAAAGATACATATTTAGTAAAAGATGAAATGAAGGAATATGCTCTTCAAATGGCAGGACTTAAAAAATTCTTAAATGATTTTTCAAATATTAAAGATAGAGAGTCTATAGAAGTAATGTTATGGCAAGAATATTTAATGTATGCTCAAATATTTGGAATAGCTGATAAAGTAGCAAAAGAATTTAAAGACTTATATCCAGATGTTATTACAGAAGAAGTATATAGTGACTTTGAATTTATTAATAATTTATCATATGATAGTATACATGCCGCTGTAAATGCAAGAACTTCATATCAAAAATCATATCATCAAAGTTCAAGTAAAAAAAGAGATTTTGACTATTCTTCAGGTGGCGGGGGTTATTCTTCTAAAGGTGGTGGAAGTGGATCTTTTGGTGGTGGATCATCAGGTGGCGGAGGCTTCCGTTAAAAAATAATCAATTAAAAATGAGATTTGTATAAATCTCATTTTATTTCTTTTTTAAATTCAATTTCATAAATAGTTGATTTATTTTTATTAATACTACTAAAATTATAATTACCTAAATAATCATGAATATTATCAAATGTATTTATAAGTTCATCATTCTTATATATTTTAAGTGTATCATTATCTAAAATAAATCCATATCCATTATCAAAATATTCATATACCGCAGTTTTTTCACTTATTTCTTTTGAATTAAATAAATCTATATAATATGTTTTATCTTTTGAAGTATCTCCTTCAAGAGAATACTTTAAATCAATTTTATAAATACAATATTTTTTTAATGGAGTAATATTTATATTATAATTATATATTTTTTCATATGGAATACTTAATTTATAATATTCATAAAAATCATTATCATAAAATATAATATTTAATTTATCATTATTTTCAATAACTGTATAGAAATAATAATCTGATTTATTTTCTTCATCTATATATCCTAAATCAAATACTTCATTATTTAACTCTTTTTTAATACCTTTAGAATTAATTACATAAGAATTATTTTTATTAATTATATATAGATTATTACCAATCATTTTAAATTTAATATTATTATCAATTTTATAGTCTACTATTAAATTATTATTGTATATAACACCAAACTTATTATCTTTACTTAATATTTTATAATTATCAATATAGTAAATAGTATCATATTCATTATTTAAAATAACTTCATCTTTAGAATTAATTATTCCAAATTTATTATCTTTAAAAAATATAAATTCATCTTTATTAATTGAATTACTTAAATAATCATATTTAAAATCAATAACTATATCACCATTTGTATTCATTAAACCAAATTTATTATCTTTATTTTCTATAATTATATAATTTGGATTATTTGAAATAACATAATCATTATAATCTTCTTTAATATATAAATTAATAATATTATCATCTAATTTAATAGTTTCATCAGTTTTAATATTTAGAAGTAATAAATTATCTTCATTTTCAAGTACTAAATAATCAGTTATATATTCACTACCATTATAATATGTTAATGGTTTAATACTAACATAATAATCTGATTTAGTATTTGTTTTAGTATTAATATAATAACTACTATTCTTATTATTAACTATTTCATAATTACCATATTTATTATCATCATCAGTATCTTTTTTAATAGTTTTAAATTCATTATAAAGATTACCAATTTCACCAATTATATAATGATCAATATCATCTTCATTACTTGAAAGTAATATTTCATTTGTCTTATCATCTATACTAATAATACCATCATATGTTTTAATTTCTTTTAAAGATACATTAGTATATTCTTCTTTAATTACAGGTTTAACTATTTCATTATCAATCTTATGTTTAATATTATCTTTTCCATTTAATTTTATAAATGTATAAATAGAAAGTATAAAAAATATTAATAAAATCCATACAATAAATACTCTAATAATTAATTCCTTTTTATCTTTTTCCATATTCACCTCATTTTATTTAACTCTTTTATTTAAATAATCTTTAGTATCATTAATTCTTTCTAATAAATCTTTATATTCATTTAATAAACCATAATAATCAAAATAATATTCAATTACATCTTCTTCATTTTTTTTGATAAATATATCTAATTTTTTTATTTGCTTTTCTAAATTTGTTTTTATTTCAGTAATACTTTTATTAAACACATTTTCAAAGTCATTATCATTATAATCAAAATATTTATTAATTGTATCTTCATCCATATCAACTATATTTAAGTTTAAAGATAAAATTAATGCATCTTTCAAAGATAAATAGTTTAACAAAAACATAAATGATTTATTAGTTAAAAGAGTATATGCAAATTCTTCATCATTAATTTCATTAAAAATTTTTTTAGTATTTCTTCTAATATCAAAGAAATATTCAATTCTATCTATAAATTCTTTATATCTTTTTGTATTATCAATTTTAATATCAGGAAAAATACATTTTTCATTTGGAGCATTTTTTAATCTCTTATATGCTTCTACTCTTAACTTTGGTAAGTTTTCACTTAATACATTATCTATATAATCAATATCAAGATTATAAGCTTCCATTATTTCATTTAAATCTAGATTAATTTCTTTAATATAAGAAGCTATAATAAAAGCTGATTTTAAATCTTTAACAATCTTATATATAAAAGTAAAGTCATTAAATACTAATTCATCAAAATTAATCTTTCCATCAAATTTTTCTTCAATTTCTTCTCTTAATTCATAAGGGGTTTTAATTTTTGTATTTTCATTTATATTATCAGTATTATTGACTTTATTATTACTCTTGTTTTTGTTTTTATTCCTAAACTTTTCAAACATTGTATCACCTATAATAATTATATCATTTATTAATATTATTTTAAATTAAATTATAGGTAATTTACATATATGTTTTATTCAGAAAAGTATCTTGTTTTAAAATATAATTTCTTAATTTTAATTATTGCAAATTCATAATAATTAAAAAAATACAAAAAAATTATTTGAAATAAATATCTAAAAATAAAGTGAAAACTTTTAATTTTTCTTTAAAAAATATTAAATATAATATATAATTATTAAAGGAGAAGTAAATATGAAAAAAGTACAAGAATACATAACATTTTTATCACCTGAATTTATATATGTACCTTTTGATAAACAAGAATTGATTGTTTTACCAAGAAATAGACAAATATATAACAATACTTTACTTGGACAAAAAGCAAATGGTGAAAAAATATTTAGTCCAATTAGTGGAAAAGTAATTGGTATTAAAGATATGGATTACTCAAGTTATACTTCTAAATCTTTGGTTATAGAAAATAACTTTATGGATAAACGTGAGAAATTAAATCCGGTAAGAGATTTAAATAAAATAAAGAAGAGTGAAATAGTTGAATCATTAGAAAAATATGGTTTAAATAAAAAAATAAATAGTAAAACTACATTAGTAGTAAATTCTTTATATGATAAAAAATATGATTTAAAAGATATGGTTATTAACTATGAAAGTTATGAAGAAATATTAGAAGCAATAGATGAATTTATGGAAATATTTAATATGAAAACATGTTATATATGCATTGATAGTAATGACTTAGTTTCTATAAATTCATATGAGAAATATATTAATGCATTCTTAAATATATGTATAGTTCATTCAAATAAAAAGTTTAAAGATGATACCTGTGTATTTTATAGTATTGAAGAAATACTTGCAATTCATAAAGCTATACATTTAGATTATATGTATGATAATACTATTATTACTATTAATGATGGTAAAAGTACTATAGTTAAAGTTAAATTATATTCATGCTTAGGTGAAGTATTAAGAGCATTAAAAATAACTTATAGGGGTAAAAAAGTTTTAGTTAATAATAATGAAATAGGTAATGTAAATGATTTTGCAATAGATGAAAATGTAAGAAGTGTTATTATAAAGGAAAAATAATATGATATATGTATTTCTAGGAAAAGATTTTAATATTGTTAAAAAACAAATGGATGAATTAATTAAATCACTAAATATTGATAATATTATTAAATATGATTTTACTGAAAGTAATATTAGAGAAATATTAGATGAAGTAAATTATGTAGATTTATTTAATGAAAAGAAACTTATAATTGTATCTAATTTTTCACTTAAAAAATTAAAAGATAAAGATGAAGAATTATTAAATAATTATATATTAAATATGAATGATAATATTATTATATTTAGATTAATTGATGAAGAGTTAGATAATAGAAAGTCTATTACTAAAACATTTAAAAATAAATGCAAAGTTATTGAATGTAAACATTTAGATTATAAGAATTTATATGATTATGTAGCAACTATGTTTAAAGAAAATAAATTAGATATTACATATTATCAAGTTAAAAAAATATTAGATTTATGTGAATATAATGTAGATTATACAATAAATGAAGTAGAAAAATTGATTATATATAAAATAGGAGATAAAAAAGTAACTGATAAAGATATAGATGAAGTAATAAGTAAAAATAGAGAAAAAGAAATGTTTACTTTAACAGAAAATGTAATGGATAAAAATATAGCTGGAAGCATTGAATCATTTAAAGTTCTTGTTAGTGGTAAAACAGAAAGTGTAGTAATATTAGATAATTTAGCTAAACAATTTAGATTGTTATATCAAACTAAAATATTATCAAAAACAATGAATGAAACTGAAATATCTAAAAACTTATCAGTAAATCCATTTGTGATTAAAAAATTATATCCATATTTAAATAAATATAAAGAAGAAGAAATAATAAATATATTATATAAATTAAGCGATATGGACTTTGATATAAAGGTTAGTGGTTATGATAAAAATAAAGTTTTAGAGTCATTTTTCTTAACTTTATAACATATACTTTACATTAAATTAATAAAATTATTATGTAGGATATGAATTTTTAAGTATAATTGTATTAAAGGAGGCACAAAAAATGTTAATATTAGCAAAAAGTATTTTAGGATTAATGTTAGGATTTTTTATAGCAGTAGTATTTGGTTGGTTTTTAATACCTGTTTTAAAAAAATTAAAATGTAAGCAATCAATTAGTGTATTTACTGCATTTAGACATGCAGAAAAGAATGGAACGCCAACAATTGGTGGACTTATATTTATTATACCAACACTTTTAGTTATGCTATTTTTATATTTAAGGGGTAGTTTAGAAATAACACATAGTTTATTAATTATAATTTTTGTATTTATTTCTTATGCTGCTTTAGGATTTGTTGATGATTATTTAAAAATAAGAGAAAAAAATAATGATGGACTTTCAATTCCACAAAAATTATTAATTCAAGTTTTAATAGCACTCGTATTTTTCTATATTTATATGCAAGGTGGGGGAGATGCAAATGTTACTATTACATCTCTTGGAATAGATATAGATATGGGATGGTTATATGGATTATTTATTCTTTTCTTATTAGTAGGTTCATCTAATGCAGTCAATTTAACTGATGGTCTTGATGGTCTTGCTGGTGGTCTTTCATTAATTGCATTTCTTAGTTTTGGTATTATTTCTTGGGGTTCAACTTGGATTGAAGGATATCAAGAAATTGCAATATTTTGTTTCATAGTAGTAGGATCATTATTAGGATTTCTAGTTTATAATACACACCCTGCTAAAGTATTTATGGGGGATACTGGATCTTTATCTTTAGGTGCAACACTCGCAGCAATAGCAATACTTACAAAACATGAGTTGTCACTTGCATTAATAGGTGGTGTATTTGTAATTGAAACATTATCTTCAATTATACAATTAACAGCAATAAAAAAATTCCATAAAAAAGTTTTCTTAATGACACCAATACATCATCATTTTGAAAAACTAGGATGGCCTGAAACAGATATAGTTAAAATGTTTTATATAGTTGGATTTATGTTAAGTATGATAGCTATATATTATGGAGTATGGATGTAAAAAAAGTTATTCATTTAAAATAACTTTTTTATTTTCTATTTAATATCCAATCAATTGAACGATTACTTATTTTACTTAAATTTATTAAAATATCACTTTGTATTAAACGTTCTGCTCTTTCATAACTTGCAAGTGAAGAAAAAGAACAATTCAATTTATTACCTAAATCTCTTAAAGATAAATTTAAATCTTTTCTTATTTCTTTTAATCTATTTCCAATAGTAATTAAATCAATATTATCATTTTTATTAATATGTTTTTTATTATTTGTGATTTGTAATATATAATCAATATTTATTTCATAAAAATTAGAAATTTGAATTAATCTTCTAGTAGGAATAGGTATTTTGTTTCTTTCCCATTCAGAATAAGTAGATATTGCAATACCAAGAATTTCAGCCATATCTTTTGACTTTAAATTTCTTTCTTCTCTTAATTCTTCTAAATTATTTTTATACATTTACATATCACCTACAATATAATTTTTACATTTTTAAAAATATTATTTAAAAATCTTCACTAAATATGCACAAGATATGATATAATTAAATTAATCAGGAGGTTTATATGGAAAATAGTGATTTAGAAAGAATAAAAGTGGAAATAAAAAATGATGTTAATAATTTAGAAGATATAAGTTATTTATTAACACTTGATAATATAATTAATTTATATGAAGAAGCTAAAAATGAGAAAAAGGAGTATGAATTTATTAATATTTTAGATAATTATTTAAGTTATATTAAAAATAATTATCAATTAAGAAAAATTGAATATCCATTATTAGTTGATATTACTATTTCAAATGAATATTCAAAATTAGAAAATAATGAAACCTTTTTTAGAAAAATGTTTTTATCAAATTTTTATGAAAATATAAATTATTATTCTAAATTTTTAGATGATAATACTTATTTACATAAATTATATTTAAAATTAAAAGAATATGATTATGACAAAGATATATTAGAAATAGAAAAAATTGTAAAAGAAATTATTAATAATAGAAATATATTAGTATCTAATGCATTTATATTACATAATGAAGTTAATAATGATAAATTTTTAATAGTGATAATTGATAGTTTAATAAAAAAATATTTTGAATAAAAAGACAGAATTTTCTGTCTTTTATTTTGTTTTAAATCATAAAATTAATTATGAAGAATATGACTAAAACAAATAAACTTATAATTATATCTACTTTATTATTATCATTAATTGGAATAATTATGATATATTCTAGTAGTTATATTTGGGCTGAATTTAAATATAATAATCCTTATAAGTATGTATTACAGCAAGGAGTATTCTTTATTATTGGTATATTTTTAATGTTTGTATTTTATAAGATTGATTATAATATTTATAAAAAACACGCTAATAAATTTTTGTTAATTTGTTTTATATTGCTTATTTTAGTATTAATACCAGGAATTGGTAGTGTTAGGAATGGTAGTAGAAGTTGGTTTGGAATACTTGGATTTGGATTTCAACCTAGTGAACTTACTAAAATAGCATTAATTATTTTTACATCTAAATATTTATCAAATAATGATAAGTTAAAAAGATATACTTTTAAATTTATGATGCCAATATTTATAATAATATTTATATTTTTTGCTCTTATAATGTTAGAACCTGATTTTGGTACAGATATGGTTATTATGTGTTCTTTAATTGGTCTTATTTTTATATCAGGAAGTGATGTGTCAATATTTATAAAATTAGGTATTCTTGGAGTAATAGGAATAATTATTTTAATTTTAATCGCACCTTATAGATTAGATAGAATTACATCTTTTATAAATCCATGGAGTGATCCACTTGGAAGTGGTTTTCAAATGATACAAAGTTTATATGCTATAGGGCCAGGTGGATTTTTAGGATTTGGTTTTTTAAATTCAAGGCAAAAACATTTTTATCTTCCAGAACCACAAACAGATTTTATATTTTCAATTATTACAGAAGAATTTGGATTTATTGGTGCTTTAATATTAATTATTTTATTTATAACATTATTTTATAATATAATTAAAAATTCATTAAAACAAACTGATTTATTTGCTAAATATTTATCATTTGGTCTATCTTTCTTACTTATGTTTCAAACATTATTAAATTTATCAGTAGTAGTAGGGTTAGTTCCAATTACAGGTGTAACACTTCCATTTATTTCTTATGGTGGTAGTAGTTTATTAGTTTCCATGATTAGTATTGGAATTATTTTAAATACTTCTAAAGATATATAAAATTTTTATTCAAGTAAAAAAGACTTTTAATTAGTCTTTGTTTTTTTTCATAATAATATTCATTAATTGCGAAGTGGCATAAGTTGGAAAAATCGTTTTATTTGTAATTAACACTAAATTGACTGGTTCAAATTTTTCAACTAGTTTTATTTCATATAAATCTTTAGAATTTAAGTTATCTTCAATAAATTCTTTTATTACAACACCTAAACCAAATCCTTCTTTAACAAATTCATAAACTAACGAGTGGCTAGCAAGATTTATATGAGCACTATAATTCATATCTGAGCCATCATTATTTTGAAGAGATGTTTGTATAGGATTAATAGAATTTAAAATTATACTTTCGTTTTTAATTTCATTAAAATTTACTTTTTTAGTAGCATATTTTTTATATTTTTTGTTACCAATTAAACAATAATGTAATTTTTTTAATTGATAAATTTTTAAACCATTTAACTTTGGATCATTCTCATTAGCATATATTACTGCTACATCAATATTTCCATTTTTAACCATATTTATTAAATTAGGAGTATAACTTTCTTCAATAAAAATATTAACTTTAGGGAATTCTGTAGAATATGTTTTTAAGTAAGGCATTAAAAAATATTTTAATATTGTATTACTTGTTCCAATTTTAATTTCACCAGTATCTATTTTACTTATATTGTTAAAAAACTTTTCTACATCTGCAAGTTGTGATAATGCTGGTGTGATATAATTATAAAGCTTTTTTCCATTTTCTGTTAATTTTACTCCTTTTTTATTTCTGATAAATAAACTTCCATTTAATTGCCATTCAAGATTTTTAATTGACTTAGTAACAGCGGGTTGTGAAATATTTAATTTTTTTGATGCTTCTGTAATTGTAGAACAATTAGCTACAACAATAAAAACTTTAAATAAATCATAATTTATATTCATAATCCAACTCCTTTTTTATTGAATGTTATTATAACATATGTAATATAAAAAATAAATATAAATAAATAAAAAAATAAGTTTTTTTTGTTTGTTTTTTGTTAAAAAAAGATAATATTTATAACTTTAAGTTATAATATATATGAAAAATCTGTATTATAAATGGCTTTTGTAATAAGTTATAATACAACTGAGAGGAGGGTGTACAATGAAATCAGTAAATAAAAAAGTTGTTGTTAAAGCAGAAAATGTAAAAACAAGTAATGCATCTTGTCATTACCATATCTAATTAAAATTAGATGAATCTCATAATATAGGGGAATCTTCCCCTATATACTAAAGGAAATAAGAGGTGTTTTATGTATTTAATTAAAGAAATTGAATTTATAGATTATAATGATAATGAAACTATCATGATTAATCTTATTAATGGTGCTACTGATATAATTGAGAAAGATATTTATACTAAAATAATTTCTAATAATTTTGATAAACTAGATAAAGAAATAATAAATAGTTTATTAGAAAGAAAATATTTGTTTGAAAATAAGGAAGATTATGAGCTTTTTATAACAAGTGTTGATAATAAAATAGAAGAATTAGAAAAGAAAGCAACACCTAATTTTTTAGTAGTTCCAAGTTATGCATGTAATTTACATTGTATTTATTGTTATGAACAAACTTACATGATTAAAGGCACAACAAACATTGATCCTTTGAAGATGGTAGATCTTCAATTTGAAAGAATAGATAAAATAATGCAAGTATATGAGAGTAAATATGGTAAAACTACTGATGATATTAGAATTACTATAATGGGTGGAGAACCATTACTTAAATGTAATAAAAAAACAATTTCATATATTTTTGAACAAAGTAAAAAAAGAAATTATACAATAGATATTGTTTCAAATGGTGTAGATTTGAACCATTATATTGATTTATTTAATAAATATAAAGATATCCTTGATCATATACAAATTACTGTTGATGGAGTAAAAGAAATTCATGATAAAAGAAGAATATTCCATGATGGTAGAGGTAGTTTTGATTTAATTATGAATAATATTCATTTAGCAATTGAAAATAATATAACAATAGTATTGAGAGTAAATGTAGATGAAACCAATATAAATGAATTATCAGATTTAGCAAATGTATTAGTAAAAGAATTTAATCATAGTGAGAAACTTTTACCTTATTTGTATTTATTACAAGATGGAGGATGTTCTGGTGAATCAAATATTATTAATGAAAAAGTTGGAATAGAAAGAATATTTGAATTAGAAGATAAAAACCCAAATATGGCTATATTTAGAAAAAAGTTCCATCCTGCTGATTTTATTGATAGTATCTTTAAAGATGAGCCTTATCAACCAGTATTAAGACACTGTGGAGCATCAAAAAATCAATTTATTTTGGATTGTAAATCAAATGTATATAAATGTTGGCATGGTATTGGAAATAATGATTATCGTGTAGGAATATTTTATCCTAAATATGAATTAAATGAAGAAAAAATAAACGCTTGGTTTAATAGAAGTGTCAGAGTTTTAGAAAAATGCAAAAATTGTAAATATAGATACATTTGTGGTACAGGATGTCCTGCAGCTAAACATATGAGTGAAAATAACATGAATATAAAAGAACCGAGTTGTGTTGAATATAACGAATTAATTAAAACTATCATTTTAGAAAAAATGAAAAGGCTTTAGGCTTTAAGATTTTATTAAATGCATTATTTATAGTATAATAGTTGAGGTGATTAACATGGATAGACAAGATAAAAATGTTTTGACTTTGGGAATATTTGCACATGCTAATGCTGGAAAAACTACAATAACTGAACATTTGTTATATCATACAAATGTAATAGATCATATTGGTAGAGTTGATACTGGTAATACTGTAACTGATAATATGAAAGTTGAACAAGAAAGAGGAATTACTGTTAGAGATTCCATTGTTTCATTTGAATTAGATGGTAAAACAGTTCAACTAATTGATACCCCAGGACATGTAGATTTTTCTGCTGAAGTTGAAAGAGCTATAAATGTTTTAGATGGTGCAATTTTAGTTATTTCTGGTGTTGAAGGATTAGAAGCACAAACTTATACAATTTGGAGAGCATTACAAGAAAAAAATGTTCCAGTTATTATTTTTATTAATAAAATGGATAGACAAGGTGCAGATTTTGATAGAGTTGTTGCAGAACTTCAAACTAACTTAAATGTTCCTACTATGACTTTAAAACATGTTATTAGAAATAATAATGGTGAATTAAAAATTGAAAATTCAAAAATTGAAGATATTATTGAAGAATTATCGATGGTTGATGATGAAGTTTTAGAAAAATATCTTAATAGTGAAAATATTGATGGTAATTGGTTAGCTGAAAAAATATGTGTTTTAACCCATAATTGTAAATTATTCCCTATTATTGGTGGAAGTGCTTTAATTGATGTCGGAGTAACAGATTTAGTAGATGCAATTTCTAAATATATCCCTACTACTATTAAAAATATAAATAGTGAATTATCGGCTTATGTTTTTATGATAAGAGTTGATGAAAATGGAAAAAATGCTTATGTTAAAGTTTTAAATGGAAAACTTGAAAATCGAGATGCTATTCAGACCTCAGAGGGAACAACAGAAAAAGTTAAAAATTTAACTATTTCTAATGGCTCAAAAATGGTATCTGTTGATAAAGTTTATAGTGGTGATATTGCAATAGTTAATGGACTTGATGTAAAATGTGGACAAATTATTGGTAATCAAAAAGGATTTGATAAATATATAAGCTTTGTTAAGCCATTATTAACAATGGAAGTAAATCCAGAAAAAAAAGAAGATACAATTGAACTTATGAGAGCTCTAAGAGTTTTAAATGAAGAAGATCCTTATTTGAATGTAAGATACAATGAGAGAACGAATTCTATTTTTTGTAGTTTAATGGGTGAAGTTCAAGCACAAATAGTTAAATCTCTTCTAGATGAAAGGTTTGGATTAAAGGTTAATATAGAAAATCCAGTAGTTATTCATAAAGAAGTGCCAACTATTCCATCTAGGGCAAAGGCAAGTTATACAACTGTTTCTGGTATTGAATTAGAAGTAACACCATTAAAAAGAGGTAGTGGTTTTAGATATGTATCAAAAGTTTCAACTGATTTTTTACATTTAAAATATCAAAGACAAGTTGAAAGATTGATAAATTATTACTCTAAACAAGGATTAAAAGGTTGGGAACTAACTGATATGGAAGTTGCTTTAATTGATGGACAATTTGATTCTATGGGTAGTGATCCCATGCATTTTAATATTATTACCCCTCTTGCACTATTTAGATGCTTAAAACAATCTAGAATGAAATTATTAGAGCCAATATTAAGGTATATAATAACATTACCAGAAAAAGATTTAAGTGGTGTTATAAAATTACTATATAGTAAAAGTGCTATGTATGAAATAACAAATCGTTTTGATGAAATAATAACTATTGAGGGTGAAGCACCTGCATCTAATATGATGAATTTTCCATTAGAATTATCTATGATGACAAGTGGAAGAGGAACATATACTTCTTATGTTTCTAGATATGATATTAGTAAAAATCAAGATGCAGAATTGGAATATATAGGTGTTGATCCAAGAAATGAAACTACTTTTATTATTAATGACATGAAAGCAAGTCTTGAGCCATTGGATAAAACATTAATGAAAAAGAAAAAAGAAAGTAGATCAAAATTTGCGAGACAACAAAAAGAAAAGGAATATGGCATTAAAAGATAAGGAGAAAGCTTATGCAGTCGTATAATAATGATTTTCCATTAGATTATTATGATGAATTAGAAAAAAAAGAAATAGAAATATATAATGAAATGTATTTTGATGAAGAAAAGATAAAAACAATTTCTAATATTGATTTAAAGAAAATCTTATCAAGAAAAGCAATTATTTTTGAAGATTTTGATTATAATTTACCACAAAATATATTTGTTATAAATTCTTATAAAGGTAAGAAAATAGTTGGAAGAAAAATAAGATCAACATTAAGAATTGAAAATAAAATAAATGCTATAAATTGTAGCATGATTACAGCACCTATGCTTTTAGGCTTTTTGAAAACTAGAAGTAAAAAAGGAAGGAAAATATTTGTTGAGTATTTTCCTTTCAATAATGAAGAAAAAAAGTATATTTTCAATGATTTAAAGCAAAACAGATTATATGATATTTATTATCCATATAAATATAGAGATTTTTATACAAATCAAGAAGAAAAATCACCAGAAACTGGTTGGACATTTAATCCAGAGAAAAAAGAATATTTAGGATATGGTGAAGTTCATTTTAGAAATTTTACGACAAAATTTTTTGCAGATAAAAATATGGATGGCAAAAATATTTATGATCCTGCTTGTTCTACTGGGGAATTTTTATCAGATTTTAAAAAAAATCATCCTACTTCTCATACAATTGGTCATGACTTGAGTCAAGAAATGATTGATTATGCTAAAGATTTTGTAGATGAATCATGTTGTTGTAATGCTATAAATTCTCCTTTAAAAAATAAAACAATTGATGTTATGTTTTTAAGATTTTTAAATTCAGAAGTGGTAACTACTAAAGATGCTTATAGAATCTTTAAAGTATTAATTCAAAAAGTAAAGAAACAAGGATTAATTGTTTGTTTTGGACATACTCCAGTATTAATAACAAAACAATGGTTTATAAAAAATAATTTAAAACCTATTATTTGTAATGGCTATGATGCTAAAAGAAATGCAATATTCCAATATTATGTATTTGAGGTAATTTAATGAGAAATACAAAGTTAATAATAGATTTAAAAAATATTCAACAAAATATTGATTCATTAAAAAAATATTTAGGAAATGATGTTGAAATTATGCCAGTAGTGAAAGCAAATGGCTATGGTACACATTTGAATTATTGTCCTGAAATATTGAATCAATTTGATTATGTAGCAGTTGCTTTATTAGATGAAGCAATTTTGTTAAGGAAAAATGGATATTGTAATAATATATTTATATTATATCCATTATCAAAAGAAGAATTGAAAATTGCAGTTAAGGAAAATTTTATTGTAAATGGAAGTAATATATTTGAGATATTTGATAATATAAAAGATGAAATTAAAATTCATCTTGAAATAGAAACTGGAATGGGAAGAACAGGCTTACAAGAAAATAAAGTTAATGAGTATATTAATAAATTAAAAAGTAATCCTAATATTATTATGGATGGTATATTTACTCATTTATCATCTAGTGGTTCGGATCAATTATTTTCAATGAAACAAATTCAAAAATTTGAACAAATTGTAGAAACATTTTCAGAAAATAATATCAAACCAAAGTATAAACATGTTTGTTGTAGTGGTGGATTAAAAAACTATAAAAATTATATTTATAATATGGTTAGAATTGGTTTATTAATTTATGGTTATTATCCCAATGATTCACTAAAAGGTGAAATTGATTTAAAACCATCTATGACCTTAAAATCTAATATAAGTTTTTTGAAAGAAATAGATATTAATGATACAGTTGGGTATAATAAAAATTTTATTGCTAAAAGAAAAACAAAAGTTGCAACTATTCCATTTGGTTTTGCAGATGGATTGATTGGGTTAGAAACTGGAATGCCTTACGTAATTATTAAAAATCAAATTGCTAAAATAATTGGTATTTGTATGGATAATATGATGCTAGATGTTACTGATATTGATAATATAAATGTAGGAGATGAAGTGTATATATGGGACAATAAAAACCTAACTATTGAAGAAGTTGCACAATGGTGTAATGGAATTTGTAATTATGAAGTTATGGCATCTATTTCTGAAAGAGTACCAAGAGTATTAAAAAAATGATAATTTAATGATTGTTTGGGGGAAGTATGAAAAATATTGAAATTATTGCCTTATCTAGAAGTTTAAAAATGATATGTACAGAAAATATAAATCTTGCCGAGAAGAAATTAAAAGAATTAGGTTATAATGTATCTTTTTCTAAAAATTCTAATGTATGTGATTCATTTATTTCTTCAAGTATTAAAAGTAGAATTACTGATTTGCATAATGCAATAAATAATAAAAATATTGACATTATATTATCAGTATTGGGTGGTTATAATTGTAATCAACTTTTAGATTATATAGATTATGATTTGTTGAAAAGTAAACCAAAAAAAATATGTGGGTATTCTGATATTACAGTGTTATTAAATGCTATTTATAAGATGACAGGTATTGTAACTTTTTTGGGGCCAACTTTTCATAGTTTTTCAATGAAAAAAGGATTAGATCCAACAATTGAATCATTTACTAAAGTAATTAATGGTAATGAGTTCATTTTATCTGATCCAGATTTTTATAGTAGTGATAGATGGTATGATGATCAAGATAATCGAAAATTCATTAAAAATAAAGGTATGGTAGTAATTAATGGAGGAAAAACTGAAGGTGTTATAATTGGTGGTAATTTATGTAGTTTCAATTTATTACAAGGAACTAAATATATGCCAGACTTAACCGATAAAATATTATTTTTGGAAGATGATGCACTGGTTGGTAAGGAATTCCCTTACGAATTTGATAGAAATTTAACGTCATTGATACAACAACCAAATTTTAATAAGGTAAGGGGTATTGTCATTGGTAGATGCCAGACACAAACTGGTATGACTATAACAAAGTGGAAAAAAATTTTAAATAAAAAAGAATTAAAAAAAATACCAATTATAATAAATGCCAATTTTGGGCATACCACACCTAATGCTACTATTCCTATCGGAAGAATATGCAAAATTGATACTACATCATTAAATAAAAAAATAATTTTATGTGGAGAAAATAATGAGGGAAATTATGAATAAAATTTTTAATATGAATGTTGATGGAATATTAGATTATTCTTTAGAAATAAAAAAAGGTGAAAAGGTATTTGTTTTTGCAGATTTGAATGCTTTAGATTATTGTAATTTAATAGCATCAAAAATAATACAAAGAGGGGCGACCCCATTTATATTATGGAATGATTTTACACTTAATCGAGCATTAATAAATTCTAAAAATGATAAAATATATAAAGAAATGTTTAATATGTATGAGAAAATGATAGATAGTTGTGATGCAGCCATAATGTTAGATAATAATATTGAAGAATATGAAAATATTTCTACAGATGATATATTATTTTTCAAAAATGAATATTATTTAAAAATATTTCAAAAAATAATGTTATTTGATAGATGGACATATCTTCGTTATCCACAGCAAGAATTAGCAGATTTATTTGGAATTTCTTATGATGAACATTTAAAATTATTGGAGCAAGTATCTAATTTTGATTATTCAAAAATTGAAAAAAATGCTCAAATATTGAAATCAGTATTAGATCAAACAGATAAAATAAGAGTTATAAATGGAGATGGAACTGATGTATCTTTTACAAAAAAAGGTATAGATTCAGCAGTATGTTGTGGTAAATGGAATTTACCTGATGGTGAGGTATATACAGCACCAGAAAAATACTCTATGAATGGTGAAATATATTTTAGTTTTGATACCTTTTTTAGAGGGAAAACTTATAAAGATATCTGGGTAAAAGTTAAAGATGGAAAAATTATTGATTCAAAATGTAGTTTAGATGAAGAATTTAAAAAAATTTTAGATTCTGATTCTGGGTCTAGATATTTTGGTGAGTTTGCATTTGGATTAAATCCTTATATTGAAAAAAATTATAATGACAATTTATTTAATGAAAAAATGATTAAAACAGTACACTTTGCAATTGGTGAACCTCATTATAATACTGACAATGGAAATAAAAGCATTATGCATTGGGATTTAATTGTAAATATGCAAAATGGTGGTTTAATATATTTTGATGATGTGTTAGTTCAAAAAAATGGAATTTTTATAGATGAAAGATTATCTGAGTTAAATTATGAAAAACAAAATGAAACAAGCAAAAAGTTAGTTAAGAAGATTTAATAAATTTTAAGGGAGTTTTAGTAATGAAAAAAATAGTTGATAAGCCTGATTTATATGATTTATTATATATGGATGTTACAGAAGATATTGGTATGTATAAAAGAATATTAAAAGATGTAAAAAATATTCTTGAATTTGGAGCAGGATCTGGAAGGGTTACTATTCCATTGGCTATGGATAATCATTTTATCGATGCAGTTGATATATCTTCTGAAATGCTACAATCTTTAAAGAATAAAATTAAAAATGATAAATTTTTAAGTAGCCATATTAATCCAATTTTAGCAAATATGTGTACATATACTTCAAATAAAAAATATGATGCAATAATAATACCTTTAACTTCCTTTAATTATCTTTTAACGGATCATGAACAAAAACAATGTCTTGGCTCAGTTAAAAATAACTTGTTAGATAATGGTTTTGCCATCATTGAATTATTATCTCAAAATACATTTTTAGATACCAATCAATCAGAAGATTTAGCATTTATAAAAAGGTTAAAAGTTGATGATAGTTCTTATTATGATTATTATCGAAAAACAATATTAGATTTAGATAATAGAAAAATATATCAGAGAAGATTATTTAAATATTATGTTAATGATAATTATATTTCTGAAGAAGAATTAGAATGGAAAAATCGTTTTGTAACAATTGATGATTTTGAGCAGTTAGTAAATAAAGTGGGATTAAAAATAGAACAAATTTATGGTAATTGTAATTTAGAAATATATGATTCAACTAGTGAAGATGTATTTGTAAAAGTCAGGAGAAAATAATATGTCAATGGAAGTTAAAAAAACATTTTATAATAATGGTAACCTTAAAACAGAAGTTCCTTATGTTGACAATAAAAAAAATGGAAGAGCAAAAAGTTATTATGAAAATGGAAATATTAAGATAGAAGTTGATTATTGTGATGGTATTATTGATGGTTACATCAGAACTTATTATAAAGATGGAAATTTAGAGTCTGTTGAAACTTATAAACATGGTGAAAGAAACAATGATTTAGTATTATATAGTACGAGTGGTAATATAACTTACTGTGGGTATGATTATGAATATGATTATGGTGGTGGATGTCATAACTTAATTAAGCATTTATAAAAAATAGGTATATTATAATTAAGATAAGAAGGTATAAATATATGGAAACTAGAATTATATTAACAGGAGTTTTAAAAGACAAAGGTAAATATGCTGATAGTAATTTAAATTATTTTTGTCCTTAGTTATAACAAAAGTATAGGAAACCCTATATTTTTTTATTTTATAAATTTAACGTAAGTAACACTTCCATTTATTTATTATGATAGTAGTAGTTTATTAGTTTCAATGATTAGTATTGGAATTATTTTAAATACTTCTAAAGATATATAGATTTATTGACTTCTTTTATAAATTGTTGTATTATAACACGTGCTTTAAAAATTATAATATTTATAAAAGGTAGGTGAATTCTGTGACAAAAAATATTAACAATTTAAATAATAATGAAATATATAATATGTTACTACCTACTATTTCTAATTATATTTTAAAATATGACTATATTAAAATTGATAATGATTTAATTATGCAAGTTATAGAATCATCAAAAAATGAATATAAAGATACAAAGTATGATTTTGATAAATATTTTAAAAACAAATTAGAAAAAACAATCAAAGATGAAATAAGAAAACAATTAAATGATGAAAAAGAATCATTCAATATAATTAATAATTATATAAATAAGAAATTAGTATTACCATTAACTTATGAAAATTCTATGAATAGTTTAAAAGACATAAATAAATTTTTATCACAATATTCTTTTGAACCTGATATAGAACTCTTAATTGATTTAATAAATAAAAACATTAATTTTAAGAATATGATAAAATTAATTGTTGACTTTAATTATCAAAAAATTATGAATATTGAACTTGATAAAATTTTTAATAATGATTTTATATCACAATTAGTTTTAACATATTGTATGATTAATGACATTGAAATTTATTCTACTAAAAATACTGAAAAAATTATTAGTGATGATGTTGATATTGATAAACTTGATCTTGAAGGACAATATTTAAAAGAAATAGGTGCTTATCCACTTTTAAGTAAAGAAGATGAAGTAATTTTATTTACTAAATTAAAAAATGGAGATACAGGTATATTTAATTATATAGTTAATTGTAATTTAAGATTAGTAGTAAGTGCTGCTAATAGATTTAGTCATAGGGGATTAGAATTCTTAGATTTAATACAAGAAGGAAATATTGGTCTTATGACTGCAGTAGAACGATTTGATTATACTAAAGGATATAAATTTTCATCATATGCTATATATTGGATAGAATGTGCAATACGAAGAGCATTAGCATTTAAGAGTAGAGCTATTAGAGTTCCTGTTTATAATCATGTAGCTCTTCTAAAAATTAATAAAATAAGAGAAATTCTTATTAATAAATTAGAAAGAGAACCAACAGCAGAAGAAATTGCTAAAGAAACTAATTTGTCTATTGAAAGAGTAAAATATCTATTAAAAATACAACCTCCAGTTAGTTTAAATTCAATTGTTGGGGGTGATAAAGATGATTCAGAGCTTGGTGATTTTATATCTGTTGATGATGATACATTGGAAAGTCTTTGTATTAATAATATTTTAAAAGAAGAAGTTCAAAAATTAATTGAAGATTGTGATTTAAAAGATCAAGAAAGAGAAGTAATAATATCACGATTTGGTTTATTTAATAATGAAAAATTAACTCTTGAAGAGATTGGAAGGAAATACAATGTTACAAGAGAAAGAATTAGACAAATTGAAAAGAAAGTTATATATAAATTTATTAAAAATCAAAATACAGATAAACTAGCAGATTATATGGATAATCCTGAAAAAGCAAGAGAAAATTTAAAACAAAAAAGAGAAGAATATTATAATGGTATTAAAAAAAAGAGTGAAAAAAAACGTAAAATTATAGATGAAAATAGTAATTATATAGATAATTCTAAAGAAACAGAAGATACTTTAGAGAAAAAAGAAGAATATTATAGTGATAATGAGAATGAAAAAAATCAACAAAATAAAAGGAGTAATTATATGTCAAAAAGAAAGAATAAAACAAAATATGAATTTTTTAAAGGTTATTCAAAAGAAGAAGTAGATAAAGTAATTGATACTTTACTTCCTGAAGAAAAATATGTTATTGAATTATGGGAAAAAACTCCATTAGATAGAGTTTGTTATGTTTTCTTTATTGATACAACTAGAAAAATTGCTCGTCGTCTAGAAAATCCTAATTCAAAAAATCTTGTTAGAAAAAATCCTGGAGAAGGAATCCTTAAAGTTAGAGAAATAATGAAAGCAGAAGGAAAATATATTCCAAATGAAATTGTTAAGGAAGAAAAAGTATCTAATGAAAATGCCTTAAATGAAACAAATAATAATGATAAACATTTATCAAAAGAAGATTATTTATCTATTTTAAAAGCTTTAAGAAGTTCTTCGTTTGCAGAAATGTTAGAAATAATGCCTATTAAAGATGCAATTATTGTAGCTTTAAGATTTGGTTATGTTGATGGTAAATGTTTTGAAACTAAAAAAATTGCAGAATTTTTAGAAATTAGTGAAGAAGAAGTACGTAATACTTCTAAGAAAATATTACTTTTATATAAAGAAAAAATTAATGATATGATTGATAAAATTATAATGTATAATGATAATAATCAAAAATATACTAAAGAAATATAAAATATTATGTTTCTTTTTATATTGTATATTAATTTAAAATTTACATATTACTGGTTTTATTATATAATATAAATGTTTTAAATAATAAAACTTAATCAATATTTTGAGAAAGGAAATATATTATGATAGCTGCAACTAATAATAAAGGAAAATTAAAAGAAATAAAAGATATATTTAATGATTATGAAATTTATTCATTAAAAGACAAAGGAATAGATATAGATGTAACAGAAGATTCTAACACATTTTTTGGAAATGCTAAAAAGAAAGCAATGAGTATTTATAATATAGCAAAAGAAAGTGTTATAGCAGATGATTCAGGATTATGTATTGATGCATTAAATGGGTTTCCAGGTGTTATGACTCATAGATTTTTAGGAGAAGATGCAACTGATGAAGAACGTAATACATATCTTATTAATGAAGTAAGTAAATGTAATAGTAGAAATGCTAAAGTAGTATGTGTAATTGTTTATTATGATGGAAATAACATTATTAGTAGTGAAGGTGTTATAGAAGGTAAAATATCTACTGAAAGAAGGGGAAGTAATGGTTTTGGTTTTGATGAAATATTTGAGCTTCCAAATGGAAAGACTTTAGCAGAATTAACACCATCAGAAAAAAATAAATTAAGTGCAAGATTTCTAGCACTTAAAGATTTAAGAAAAAAGCTTGAAAATATGTAATAAATTTACTCTAAAATGATTGACGTAAATAGCTAAAAAATGGTATAATATAACCCGTCTTCAGGGGAGGAAAAACGTTTTTATGAGTAATAATTCTTTTTCATTGTTTGATTTTTCATTGCCTAGTGATCATCAGATTAAAGGATATAATAGTGATGTACTAAAAAAGATTGGACCTTATGCAAAAATAACAGACTATGCAATGTTACAAAATAGAGATAAAAGTAGAAGTAGAACAAAAAGGCATATTGATTTTGTCAATGTTGGATCTGAATATATTCGTACATGTAATTACTATTTAGAACCTCCAGATGAAAAAGAACTTTATCGCATTATACCTTATCATAAATTATTTACTACTAATAATCAAATTAATAAAATCGATATTTTAGATATTGATGAAAGATCTGTTGGTATTCGTCCTACATTATTATATTATAATAATTTTGATAAACTTCTTTCAAATGGTGCTAAAATAATTTCAAAACCAGATGATGAAATCATAGAAGTAGAATATGGAGAATATCCACAAGATTTAGCTAGTAATGAAATACAAATTGAATTAGATAACGAAGAGAAAAATGGAACATTAAAAAAAATAGGTACAGGATATACATATGATAGTGGAACATATATATGGGATTATGGAATTGATGAAAGTAAATTCATTGAAGCAAAAAGTGATGTATATGAATATAAAGGTGAAAAATATATTAAAGTAGTTAATAGATATAATGATTGCTTTATATTTTCAGATTCATCTCGTAAAATGTGTAAAACAGACGAAAGTGTATGGATAAAAATTTCACCACTTAAATGGTATAAAGATGAAAAAAATAATATGTTAATATCTGAAAAAATAGTAGCTTCTGGTATAAAATTTTATAATGCACTTGATCCACATAATTCTAAAACTTATAGACATAATTACAAAACAAGTTCAATGTATGAATTCTTAAATAATTATTTTGCTAATGATATATTACCATTAAGTTATCAAAAGAGTTTAACTAAGAAATCAAATAATTCAAATAAATCAAATAAATCTAATAAATCAAATAATTCAAATAAATCTAATAAATCAAATAATGTTAATAACTCTAATGGTTCTATAAAAAGTGAAGATAAAGAAGATAAATCATTAAAAAATCAAAATGAAGAAAAAATTGATGATAAAAGAGAAGAAAAAGAACAAAATGTTCAAGAATCTTGTGAACAAGAAGTAAATAAAGAACAAGAAGTAAAACCAAAGACAAATTCAAACCAAATTACTAATAAACCAACTAAAGTTAAAATTCCTTCTTTAAGTGAACAAGTTATTGAAACAAAAACTATTAATTCAAATTATCAAACACAATCAACTGATAAAGAAAATCCTTATTCTTTAGATTTTAAAAAGGTAAGTGAAGAAGAAATAATAAAAGGTGCTATTGAAAGTGGAGTAGCTGTATTTTTACATGGACCTTCAAGTGAAGGAAAGAGTGCAAGAGTAAAAAAGATTGATCCTGACTGTGTAATAATATATTTAAGAAATGCAACACCAGAAAGTTTAAATGGAAAAAGTGTATATAATGCAGAAAAAGGTGAAATGATAGATATAAAACCAACTTGGCTTAAAAAATTAGAAGATGTATGTAATAATGAACCAGATAAATTACATATAGTATTTTTTGATGAAATTACAAATGCTCTTCCAAGTATTCAAGGAATTGCATTTAATATAGTTTTAGATAGAGAAGTAAACGGAATATGGAAATTACCAGATAATGCAAGAATAGTTGCTGCTGGAAATGAAATGAAAGATTCATTATCTGCAAACCAATTAGCAGAACCATTATTTAATAGATTTGCTCATGTATATATATCTACTACACCACAAGGATGGTTAAAGTGGGCAAGTGAAAATAATATACACCCAGCAATATGTGCATATATTGCATACACAAATGGAAAATCACTTAGAAGTAAATATACAGGAGAAAAACCAAATGCAGATCCAAGAAAATGGGAAATGGCATCAAAGATGCTTTATCAAACTGGATGTCCAGAAATGATAAGATCATTAGTAGGAGAAGATATAACAAATGAATTTGTAGCATTTTGTAAACAAAAAGTTTTAACATTAGAAGATGTTATAAAAGGTAATTATAATATGAGAGAAATACAAGGATTAGATACATCATCTAAATATTTGTTAACTACAACTCTTTCTCAAGTAGATGAAAATAATTTTTACAAAGTAAGAGAATTTGTATCACAATTGGGTCCTGAATTCCTAGCAACATTTGAATCATTATGGGCACAGGGAGATGAAAATAGACTAGGAAAAATAGCAGAAATTAGATATAAAGACCAATATAGAGCACCATATAGAAGTAGAAGTTCATGGATATAGAATAGGAAGTAAAATATGAATTATGATTTTGAATTAACTTTGCTTAAAGAAGAAGAAATATGGAGAAATAAAAAGTTAGAAGTATTAGAAAAATATGGAACAATTGCTGCTATAACTGATTTAGCAATATTAACTGGTGGTTCATATAGCTTTGAGATTAATCGTATACCAGATGATGGTAGTATGAAAGGTAGAACATGTTCATATTTTACACAGTCTTCTGATATCCTTGGCAATTCTATAATTAGTAATGAAGCAGGTAATATGGGTTCTACATTACGATTTTTTCGTCAAGTTGCTATTAGACCAATTATAAAAAATCCTGATATATTTGACTTATTATGGAGAAACAAAATTAATGGATATAATGATTGTGAAGAAGTAGAACTTGGTGAATATCCACAATATGTTCCAGATTCTGATATTCAAGAAGTGTTAGAGAATGAATATCATGATGGTAATATGAAAAAAACAGGTAAAAATTATACTTTTAATAAAGCAAATGTTGATAATTCTAAAGGATTTCAACCTATTAATTATGATGAATACGAATATAATAATAAAAAATATATTAGAATAGAGTCAGCAAGTTCAATAAAAGCAGGAACAAATGAATATGTTATTAAGCCATTTATATTATCAGATGGAAAATTATATACAGATTATGGCAGAATATGGATAGAAGTATCACCTGTTAGATGGTTAATAGATAGAAAAACTAAAACTTTAATATCTAAAAGATGTCTTTTATCTGGTGTACCATTTCAGTCAAAAGATAAAGATTATGATGGTAATTTTTCTACAACAGTAATGAAAGAATATTTAGATAATTATATGATAAAAGATTTAGGTTTAGATAATTCATTATCATCAAAAAAGACTAATAGTATAGTGAAAAATACAAATAAGGAAAGAAATTTTAAACAGAATCCATATAATTTAACGTTTGATTCAGTAAGTGAAGAAGAAATAATTAAAGGGTCTATTGAAAGTGGAGTAGCTGTATTTTTACATGGACCTTCAAGTGAAGGAAAAAGTTCAAGAATAAAACAAATTGATCCAAATGCAATAAT
>CANRCX010000015.1 GCA_947629235.1 uncultured Bacilli bacterium
TCAAGTTGTACCTTAAAGTCTCCTCCTGGTATAACTTCTAGTACCTTACCTTCAAGCTCAATATAACCGTCTTTTTCTTTGGCCATTTTTCACTCTCCTGTTAATATCTCATAACCATCTTTGGTTACAAGTACTGTATGTTCAAAATGAGCGGCTACACTTCCATCTCTTGTGATAATTCCCCATTCATCTGGAAGTAGCCATACCTCTTTTGTACCTAAACTAAACATTGGTTCAATTGCTAAAGTCATTCCTGCTTTTAGAATGATTCCTTCACTTTCATGATTACTAAGATTAGGAATATATGGATCTTCATGCAAAGTTGTACCAACTCCATGACCGGTTAAGCATTCAAATATACCATATCCATTTTTTTTACCAACTTTACCTATTGCAGAACAAACTTCATTAAGTTTGATTCCTTCTTTTATAACAGAAATTCCAGCATATAATGCTTTTCTAGTATTATTTACTAGGTCTTCTGTTTTTTTATCAACGCTACCTACTATATAAGTATAAGCTGAATCTGAGTGATATCCTTTATAGATGCTACCAACATCTACTGAAACAATATCACCATTTCTTAATTTAGTATTATCAGGTATACCATGTACTACCATGTCATTAATACTAACACAAGTACTAGCAGGGTAACCTTCATAGCCAAGAAATGAAGGTGTAGCGTCATGACTAACAATATAATCATGAGCAAATTTATCAATTTCTTTTGTAGTTACTCCCTCATGAATAAAATCTTTTAACTTCATTAATACTTCATAAGTAATTTGTCCAGATTTTCTCATGAGTTCAATTTCTTGTTCATTTTTAATACTAATCATTATTTTTACTTCCTATTATTTGTTCAAATTGATCAAAAGTTGTTTGTGGGTCTTTACTAGCATCTAATTCTACTAGTATACCTTTTTCTCTATAATATTCAATAACTGGTTTGCAATTCTTTTCATATGCTGCATAACCAATTTTAAATGTTTCTTCATTATCGTCGTTTCTTGTTGTTAATTCAACATTACAATCATTACACATATTTTCAACTTTAGGTGCATTTACACCAGTTAATACATTATAAGTCTTTTTACAATTTGGACATATTCTTCTTCCAATAGTTCTTTTTAAAGCTAAATCATAATCAACATTTAGTAGTAGTGCATAATCTATTTTGAAGTTTAATTCTTCACACATTTGATTTACTGCATCTACTTGTGGCATGTGTCTTGGATATCCATCTAGGATAAATCCATTTTTAACATCATCCTTCATTAATCTTTCTTTCATTAGCTTATTAGTTATTTCATCAGATACTAATTCTCTTTTAGCTTGAAGTGCTCTGATTTCTTGACCTATTTCACTATTAGGGTCAACTCCCCTTAAAAGTTCACCTGCTGATATGCATACTAGACCATATTTTTGATTTAACATACTAGCCATTGTGCCTTTTCCAGCAGCAGGTGGTGCAATTAAAATTAAATTCATATCTTATCTCCTATTATAATTTCTTGATGCCACTGAACTTTCAAGTTGTTTATATGTTTCAAGAAGTACACCAACTGCAATTAAGATTGATGTTCCACCTAATTTAACACTATCATCCATACCAGTTATTGCTGTAAATATTGTTGGTAGTGCTGCAATTATTGCAATAAATATTGCACCCATAAATGTAATTCTTGAAAGAACTTTTGAAATATATTTTTTAGTTTCACTTCCAGGTCTAATACCAGGAATGTATCCACCATTTTTATTTAAGTTTTTACTTAATTCATCTGGGTTAATTGTTAAGAATGTATAAACATAAGTAAATATTAATATTAATAATATATAAATTATAAATCCAACTGGTTTTGATGTGGATAAATAATTATTTAGAAATCCTACAACTTTAGCATTTTTAATAAAATAACTAAGTATTGATGGAATTCCCATAATAACACTTGCTATTATGACAGGCATAACACCTGCTGAGTTCAATCTAAGTGGTAAGAATGTTTGTTGTCCACCATAACTTGATGAGCTTCTATTAGAATACTGAATTGGTATTCGTCTTTCAGCTTCTTGAACAAATATAACTCCCACTATAATTCCTAAGTATAATAATATAAATAATGCAAATGATAACCAAGCTATTAATAAATTACTAGCACCAGGAATTAATGAATTAAATACTTTAACAAACATATCAGGTAAAGTATTAACAATACCTGCCATGATTATTAATGATACTCCATTTCCTATTCCTTTATTAGTAATTTGGTCTCCTAACCATAACAAGAATGCAGTACCTGCAGTTAAGATTAGAGCTGTTTTAAAATAGAACATTGGTTCACTTGTTTTTCCAATAAACATCATAGGATAGAAGAAACCTTGAATAAATGCAATTGCAAGACCAGCATATCTTGTTATCTTTGCAATTTTTCTTCTTCCTTCTTCACCCATCTCTTTTAATTCTTTAAAGTATGGGATTATATCCATTTGAAGTATTTGAATAATTATTGATGCAGTGATATATGGCATAACACCTAGTGCAAAGATTGAAAATTGTTTTAAACCTCCACCACTCATTGCATTGAATAATTCTAAAAATCCAATATTTCCATTAATTACTTGCATACCAGGAATTGTAATTGAATTACCTACCGCGAAGATGAATAATACACCAAGTGTGTATAGAACTCTGAATCTTAAATCTTTATTAGAAGATCTAAATATTTGCTTAAATGTAGCAAACATCTTAAATCACCTCCGTAGTTCCACCTAACTCTTCTATTTTAGTAATAGCACTATTAGTAAATACATTAGCTTTAACAGTTAATTTTCTTTCTAATTTACCATTACCTAAAATTTTAATTCCATTTAATTCTTTTTTAACAAGTCCAGATTCTTTTAATAATTCTGGAGTAACAATATCTCCATCTTTAAATCTATTTAAATCTGAAACATTTACAATTGCATATTTAGTTGCAAATCTAGCATTAGAGAAACCTCTTCTTGGAAGTCTTTTGTATAATGGAGTTTGTCCACCTTCAAACCAAATGTGTACACTTCCACCACTTCTTGCTTTTTGACCTTTTTCTCCTCTTCCAGAAGTTTTACCATGCCCACTTGCAGGACCTCTTCCTACTATTTTTCTTCTATGAGTTGATCCTTCAACTTTACTTAATTCATGTAATTTCATTATTTTAAGACCTCCTCAACTGTTTTTCCACGAAGACTAGCTACATGTTCTATAGTTCTTTGATTAGCTAGAGCTTCAATTGTAGCTTTTGCAGTATTAATTTGAGTATTGCTTCCAAGTGATTTAGAAACAACATCTTTTACACCAGCAAGTTCAAGAACAATTCTTGATGCTCCACCAGCAATAATTCCACGACCAGCTTTAGCAGGTCTAATTAATACTTTAGCAGCTCCACAAACTCCAGTAACTTCATGAGAAATAGTTCTTCCATCAACTAAATCTACGTGTACAATATTTTTTTCTGCTTCTTTAATTGCTTTACTAACAGCTACAGGAATTTCTTTACTTTTACCAGTACCAATTCCTACATTACCTTTTCTATCACCTACAGCAACAGTTGCAGAAAATCTAAAGTTTCTTCCACCTTGTGTAACTTTTGTAACTTTACCAATAGATATTATTTTATCTTCATATAATTTTTTTGGTTCACGATCAGTTCTTTTATTACCGTTCATAAATTTCCTCCTAGAATTCTAGTCCATTTTCACGGGCAGCATCAGCTAATGCTTTAATTTTTCCGTGATATAGATATCCACTTCTATCAAAAACTACTGTTTTGATTTTAGCTTCTTTAGCTTTTTTAGCTATATCTTTTCCAACTGCTTTAGCAGCTTCAACATTATTATTTTTTAATTTTAGTTCTAAAGAAGATGAACTTGCTAATGTTACACCTTTAACATCATCTATTAATTGTGCATAAATAGCAGTATTACTTCTAAATACACTTAGTCTAGGAGTAGTTTCATTACCAGATAAAGTTCTTCTGATTTTTTTATGTCTTTTTAATCTCATATCATTTTTTGATTCTTTTTTTATCATTTTTTACCTCCTAAGCAGCTTTCTTTCCTTCTTTACGACGGATATGTTCTTCTTTGAACTTAATACCTTTACCTTTATATGGTTCAGGTTCTCTTACTTTTCTAATTTTAGCAGCAAATTCTGATACTGCTTGTTTATCAAAACCACTAACAACTAGTTCGTTTGTAGATTTATCAGGCATTTCAACTTTGATACCAGATGGTACTTCAAGTTCTACTGAATGAGAATATCCTGCTGAAATAATTACTTTATTTCCTTGAACTTGGAATCTATATCCAACACCATTGATTTCTAATTCTCTTTTAAATCCTTCACTTACACCAATCATCATGTTATTGATAATTGAATTAGTAGTTCCGTGTAATTGTTTTGATGTTTTAAGTTCATTTTTTCTAGTTACTAGAACTTTTCCATCTTCAACTTTTACATCAACACTATCATTCTTAAAATTGAATTCTAATGTTCCTTTTGGTCCTTTTGTTGTTACTTTGTTACCATCAACATTTACTTCTACTCCTGATGGTATAGTTAATATTCTATTTCCTATTCTACTCATAACACACCTACCATATATAAGCTAAAACTTCTCCACCAAGTTTTTTACTTCTAGCTTCTTTATCAGTCATAAGACCTTCTGAAGTTGAAATAATTGCTATTCCAAGTCCATTTAGAACTCTTGGCATTTCATCAGCTTTAGCATACACACGTAATCCTGGTTTACTAATTCTTTTAAGACCAGTGATTACTCTTTCTTTAGATTTTGAATATTTTAGATTTACAACTAACATTTCTCCAACAGCTAATTTGTTAACATCATATCCAGCTATAAATCCTTCTTTAGTTAAAATATCAGCAATACCTTTAGTCATTTTAGTTCCTGGTATTTCAACTGTTTTATACTTTAGCGCGTTTGCATTACGAATTCTTGTAAGCATATCTGCGATTGTATCATTAACCATTATAGGTCCTCCCTTCTTATTAACACTGATAGTTAATGTTTTGGTATTTTATTTTTTTATTTTTAAATTTTATTACCAGCTTGATTTTTTAACACCTGGTATTTGTCCTTTATAAGCAAGTTCTCTAAAGCAAATACGGCATACACCAAATTTACTTAGTACACCATGTGGACGACCACATCTTGTACATCTAGTATAATTTCTTGTAGAGAATTTGCTTCCTCTTTGTTGTGATATTAATTTACTTTTCTTTGCCATAATATTTCCTTTCTTACTTTCTAAAAGGTAACCCAAATTCAGTTAATAAAGCAAGTGCTTCTTCATTAGTTTTAGCTGTTGTAACCATTACTATATCTAAACCTCTAACTTTAATAACTTGATCATATTCTACTTCTGGAAATACTAATTGCTCTTTGATACCAAGAGTATAATTACCTCTTCCATCAAAACTATTTTTAGATATTCCTCTAAAATCTCTAACTCTAGGAAGTGCGATTGTAATTAGTTTATTTAAGAAGTTATACATATTATCTCCTCTTAATGTAACTTTACAACCTATTTTATTTCCTTCTCTAAGTTTGAAACCTGCAATTGACTTTTTAGCAGTTGTAATAACTGGTTTTTGTCCTGATAATGCTTCTAGATCTTTTAGTGCTGCATCAAGATATTTTTGATCGTTAATAGCATCACCTACACCCATATTTAGAACGATTTTTTCTAATTTAGGTACTTGCATTTTAGTAGTGTAGTTAAACTTTTTAGTTAAATTTGGAACTATTGAGTCTTCATATAATTTTTTTAATGTTTCCATAATTCACCTACTTACTTTCTTTTTCTTCTTTTTTCTTAGAAGTTTTCTTTTCTTTAGTTTCTTTTACTTCCTTTTTTGTTTCTTTTTTTACTTCTTTTTTTGTTTCTTTTTGTTCTTTCTTTTCAGCTTTTTCAGCTTTTTTGTCTACTACTTTAACATTAGAAATATGAATTGGAGCTTCTACTTCTAGAATTCCACCAGTTTCATTTTGTCTATTTGGTTTAACATGTTTTTTAACAATGTTAACACCATCTATAACAACTTTATTTTCTTTTCTTAATATTTGTAGTACTTTTCCTTCTTTTCCTTTATTACTTCCTGTAATAACACGGACATTGTCTCCTACTTTTATCTTCATGATATCCTCCTATAATACTTCTGGAGCTAGTGAAACAATTTTCATATAGTTTTTATCACGAAGTTCTCTAGCTACAGGTCCTAGAACACGAGTTCCAACAGGACTATTATCATCTTTAATTAATACGCAAGCATTATCGTCAAATTTAATATGACTTCCATCACTTCTTCTAACGCCTTGAACTGTTCTTACAATAACAGCTTTAACTACTTTTCCTTTTGGAGTGTTTGAATTTGGAATTGCTTTTTTAACTGTTCCTACAACAACATCTCCAATATTTCCGCTTTTAACTTTGCTTCCACCAAGTACTCTGATTACTAAGATTTCACGAGCGCCTGAATTGTCAGCTACCTTTAAACGGCTTTCTGGTTGTATCATAACTCTCTCCTTTCTTAATTAAAGAATAACAGCTTCCTCAACAATGCTATCTAATACATATCTTTTTGTTTTAGATAGAGGACGAGAAGATACAACTTTAACTATATCTCCTACTTTAGCTTTGTTATCCTCATCATGTACTGCATACTTTTTAGTAGTTTTTACATTTTTCTTGTAAAGTGGATGCTTTTTATAAGTTACAACTTCAATAGTAATAGTTTTATTACAAGAAGCACTTACAACTTTTCCAACTAATTCTTGTTTCTTATTTTCCATTATTAAGCTTCCTCCTTACTTTCTAATTCTCTTTCTCTAATAACTGTTTTAATTTTAGCAACATCATGTCTTAATTCTTTAATTCTATGAGGTTTTTCTAAAGTTCCAGTTGCTAGAGAAAATTTTAAATTAAATAATTCTTTTTTATTTTCATCTAGTTTTTTATTTAATTCTTCAGTGGTTAATTTTCTAATATCTACCATTTTCATTATTTAGCCACATCCTTTGCAACAAATTTTGTTTTAATTGGTAGTTTGTGTCCTGCAAGACGGAAAGCTTCTCTAGCTATTTCTTCAGTAACATCAGTCATTTCAAACATGATTTTACCTTCTTTAACTACTGCTGCCCATTCTTCAACATTACCTTTTCCACTACCCATACGAACTTCAGCAGGTTTCTTAGTTCTTGCTAAGTGTGGGAAAATGTTAATAAATACTTTTCCTCTTTTAAAACTTTTCATATAACGAGTCATAGCAATTCTTGCTGCTTCAATTTGTCTTGCTGTAATGTATGCTCCTTCTTTAGCCATAAGTCCATATTCACCTTGAGTAAGTGTTGTATTACCTTTAGCTTTTCCTTCATAACTTACTCTATGAGGTTTTCTATATTTAGTTCTCTTTGGAATTAACATCTTTATGACCTCCCTTATTCTTTTTAGCAGGAAGGATTTCACCTTTGTAAATCCATACTTTTACACCAATTTTTCCATAAATAGTATCTGCTTCTTTATGTGCATAATCTATATCTGCTCTTAATGTGTGTAGTGGTACAGTACCTTCTGTATATCCTTCAGTTCTAGCCATTTCAGCTCCAGCTAAACGTCCAGACACAGCAACTTTTATACCAACAGCTCCTGCTTTCATTGTATTTCTAATTGCTCTTTTTTGTACTGCTCTAAATGATGCTCTATTTTGAATTTGCATTGCAATTGATTCAGCTACTAATGCAGCATTTAGATCAGGATTTTTAACTTCAACTATTGATAAATAAATTTCTTCACCAGTTAGTTTTTGTAAAGCTTTTTTATGTTTTTCAATATCAGCTCCACCTTTACCAATTACGATACCAGGTTTTGATGTATTGATAATTACATTTGTTCTTTTTTTATTTCTTTCAATTACGATAGAAGCAACTGAACATCCTTTTAATTCTTTATCTAAATATTTTCTAATTTTTAAATCAGTATTTAAATATTTAGCAAAATCTTTAGTTGGTGCATACCATTTACTTTCCCAGTCTCTGTTGATACCAACTCTAAGTCCTACTGGACTTACTTTTTGTCCCATGTTTAGTCCTCCTTCTCTTTCTTATTATCAGTTACACAAACATAAATATGACTTGTTCTGTGATAATTTTTAGCAACTCTTGAGTGAGATGCAGCTTTTCTTCTTTTTAAAGTTCTTCCTTCATTAACATATGTTTCTTTGATTACTAAATCTTCTTTATTAGCACCAAAGTTATTAACAGCATTAGCAACAGCAGAATTTAGAACTTTTATTATTAATCTACTTGCTTTAGTATTTGTAGTAAGTAGTATTGCCTCAGCTTGAGATACTTTTTTTCCTCTAATTAAGTCTAGTGTCATTCTTGCTTTTCTAGGAGCAATCATTGCACCCTTATGTATACTATAAGTTTCCACTTTTTACCTCCTATTTCTTACCGCTGCCGGCATGGCCAGTAAACTTACGAGTTAAACTAAACTCACCAAGTTTGTGTCCTACCATATCTTCAGTAACATATACTGGTATAAATTCACGTCCATTATGAACAGCAAATGTATGACCAACGAATTCTGGATAGATTGTAGAACGTCTTGACCAAGTTTTAATTACTTCTTTTTTACCTTTTTCATTTAATTCTCTAACTCTATTTAATAGTCTAGGGAATGTATAAGGTCCTTTTTTTAAACTTCTTGACATTTTACGGTTCCTTTCTTAATTATTTCTTACGACGAGTCATTATTAATTTTTCAGATGACTTTTTAGTTTTTCTAGTCTTAAGTCCTAGAGCTGGTTTACCCCAAGGAGTCATTGGTTGAGCACGTCCAACTGGAGCTCTACCTTCACCACCACCATGTGGGTGATCATTAGGGTTCATAACAGATCCACGAACTGTAGGTCTAATTCCCATATGTCTTTTTCTTCCTGCTTTTCCTAAATGTACTAATTCATAATCAGTGTTTCCAACTTCACCAACAGTAGCACGACATGTTCCAAGTACTTTTCTTGTTTCTCCACTCTTAAGTCTTAAGATTACATATTTTCCTTCTTTACCTAAGATTTGAACACTACTTCCAGCACTTCTTGCAAGTTTTGCTCCTGCACCTGGGTTTAATTCAACATTGTGAACAGTTGTACCTACAGGAATATTTTCAAGTGGTAATGCATTTCCAACTTTGATATCAGCATTTACTCCACTTTCAATTTTATCTCCAACTTTTAAGTTTAATGGAGCGATTATATATCTTTTTTCTCCATCAGCATAATTTACTAATGCTATATTTGCACTTCTGTTTGGATCATATTCTATAGAAGCAACACGACCTTCAATACCATCTTTATTTCTCTTGAAATCAATAACACGATATTTACGTCTAACGCCACCACCAATATGACGAACAGTTATTTTTCCTTGATTATTTCTTCCACCTGTTTTACTTTTTTTAACAAGAAGACTTTTTTCTGGAGTACTTTTAGTTATTTCTTCATTTATAAGAGTACTCATTCCTCTTGTTCCAGGAGTATTAGGCTTAAAATTCTTTATTGGCATATTATCCCTCCTAGTATTCTATTGAAGAGCCTTCTGCAAGTTTAACGTATGCTTTTTTATAAGCAGTAGTTAATCCTGTATATCTTCCTACTCTTCTTTTCTTTTGTACTGCATTTACAGTATTTACGTTTACTACTTTTACATTAAATTGTTTTTCAATTTCGTTTTTAATTTGAGTTTTATTTGCTTTTTTTGATACTTTAAATACATATACATTATTTGCTTTTAAAGCTTCACTTTTTTCAGTTATTACTGGTGCTAAGATTATATTCATTAGTTAAGCACCTCCTCTAATTTCTTAACTGCATCTTCATCTATTAATAAATAAGATGTTGCTACTAAATCTAAAACATTAACTTCTTCTGGACTTAAAACAGCTACATTTTCATTATTTCTTGATGCTAAGAATAAATTTTCATTATCAAGAGAATAAACAACTAATGCTTTTCCATCTATTTTAAGAGTTTTTAACATTTCATTAAATGCTTTAGTTTTGTTGCTTTCTAAATTTAAATTTTCAACTACAACTAATTCTTTATCTTTATATTTAGATGTAAGTGCACTCTTTAATGCTAATCTTCTTTCTTTTCTATTTTGTTTTTTATTATATTTTCTTGGTTTTGGTCCAAATACAATTCCACCACCTGGCCATTGTGGGCTACGAGTAGATCCTTGTCTTGCATTACCTGTACCTTTTTGTTTATAAGGTTTACGTCCACCACCAGATACTTCACTTCTAGTTTTAGTACTAGCAGTTCCTTGTCTTAAAGATGCTTGGGCTAAAATGATTGCATCATGCATAACGCTTTCGTTTACTTCAACATTCCATACTTCATCTTTAAGTGTTAAATCTTTAACTTTTTCACCTTTAAGGTTTAAAACTTGAACTTTTGCCATTATTCAGAAACCTCCTCACCAGTAGTTTCAGTTTCTGTTGTTTCTTCTGTTTCTTCTACTTCTTCAATTTTTTCTTCAGTAGTAGTTTCTTCTGTATTTTCAACAGCAGTTTCAGTTTCAACTACGCTTTCTTCTTCAGTAGATTCTTCATCATAAGAAATTAATTCAACAGGTTCTGTATATTTACTACCTTTAATTGCTTCTTTAATGAATACAAATGAATTTTTAGCTCCTGGAACATTTCCACTTACTAATATACATTTATTTTCCATATCAACATCAACTATCATTAAGTTTTGAATAGTGATTGTTTCATTACCCATATGTCCTGGTAATTTTTTACCTTTTAAAACTCTCATTGGTCTCATTGTACCAAGTGATCCTACACGTCTGTGATAAGTAGAACCATGAGTTTCTGGTCCACGAGATTGATTCCATCTCTTAATAACACCTTGGAAACCTTTACCTTTAGATGTACCAGTTACATCTACTGTGTCTCCGTTTTTAAATACATCAGCTTCAATAACTTGTCCAAGTGTGTAAGAAGATGTGTCAATTCCTCTTATTTCTTTTAAGAAGCGCTTAGGTGATGTATTTGCTTTTTTAACATGTCCCATTTCTGGTTTGTTAGATGACTTTTCTTTTTTGTCAAAAGCACCTAATTGAATTGCATTATACCCATCTTTTTCAACAGTTTTGATTTGAGTTACAACATTACTTGGAACTTCTATAACTGTAACAGGTATTAATTTTCCGTCAGTTGTGAATACTTCAGTCATTCCAACTTTACGTCCTAAGATTCCTTTCATTTTAACTTTCCTTTCCTACTTTACTTATTTTTTTATTTCAATATCTACTCCACTTGGTACATCCAAATGAGCAAGAGCATCAATTGTTTCTTTACTAGGTGATGTGATATCGATTAATCTTTTGTGAGTTCTAATTTCAAATTGTTCACGAGAATCTTTGTATTTGTGAACAGCTCTCAATATAGTGATTTTTTCAATTTCTGTTGGTAGTGGAACAGGTCCGCTAACAACTCCACCAGTTCTTTTAACAGTCTCAACAATTTTTGAGCAAGCTTGATCAACACTTCTGTGATCAAATGATTTAAGTCTGATTCTTACTTTGTCTTTAGACATATTAATTTTCCTCCTTCGCCTATAATTTTTTATAGACTTGCTAAATGCAAATTACCTGATTTTAAATTAAGTTTATAATTCAACTTAACCTGGTGTATCAGCAACCTTGCATATCATCGCCAAGTCAATTACAATTAATTATATGGCAAAATAAAAGAAAAATCAAGCATTTTTTCTTAATTTTCCTTAAAAATTTCACACTTTTTTATCTACTTATTTAATGTATTAAGTGCTTCAATAATTTCTTTTACATCTTTTACTTCAGAAAATTTATTTTCTTTATCAGATTTAGTAACCCTAACATCAAAAGTATTATTTTTATCATATAATCTAAATAGTGTTTTACTTATGTAGTTTTCATCTTTATATTCAAACATATCAATTTTAGGATTTTCTGATACATTCTTTAAATCTACATCACTTTTTAAAGCATAATATATTTCAATATAATAATTATTTCCATTTTCCTTATTTGGTACATCTGTTAATATTTGTATTCCATCAATATAAATATTTTTTATTTTTGAATATGATTTTAATTTTTGATCAAATGGTAGTGGTAAAAAAGTTGCCATATCAAATGCATAAGGTTCATTATTTGAAATAGAAATTGTTTCAATTGCATTATTCATAAGCGTAAAAGCTTCATTATCGTTAATATTTACTATTTCTTTTTCTATTTGAGCATCAGATACTATATTTGTTTCAAATTTTGTTTTTATATATACATAATTTTTAAAATATGTATCATCTTTAATTAACTTAGCTTCTGTTTTTTTTTGTGATACAACTTTATAATCAGAATAATCGTCTTTTATAATATCTGAAATTGAAGATACTTTTCCAACATTTATATTTACATTAAGATTACTTTTTTTATCATTTGTATATGATTTTAAAGTAATTGTATTAGATTCTATTAATTCTAATAGTTTTACTAAATTTGTTGCAGTAAATGTATATCCATCAAAACTAAATTTACTAGTTATTTCATCTATAGAATAATCTGTTTTTGTTATACTTTCTGGATATTTTAATTCTGTTGTTATTGTTTGATCACCATCTGGATTTTTAGCAGGGTCATCTGTTGAAGGATTTTTTTTGCTTTGTGCAATTCCAATCAATCCTAATATCATAGTAATTAATAATAGTCCACCAATTACATATAAAATAATTTTATTTTTCATATTTCTTCACCTCTATTTATTATTTAATATTAAATTTTTAACAGTTTCACATATTTCTTTTATAATATCAGACTGATTACTTAAATATGCTAAATCTTCTTGAGATAAAACTGTATAACCTTCTTCATCAGTTAATGTATAAGATTTTTCTAGATTTGGTATATCTAATGTAGGATTTTCTTTAGATGTAATAACAGAATTTAATTTAAGAACAGGATCATTACTCAAATCTGTATAAAGTTCTAAATCAATTGTACCTGACATTAAATTATCTTTTGTATCTAAATCAGTATATTTATATTTAACTTTAGAATATGTTTTATTATTTTCTATATTAATTTCTCCAGTAAATATTTTATTATCTATATCATATTTTCCAGTGATGTTTAATACTTCTTTTTTATTTTCAGTTTTTATTAAAGTAAAGTAATAATATCCATTAATATTGCTAAATTCAAAATAATAATCATCGCCAATATATACTTCTAATGATATAAGGTTAGTATTAGCTAAATCAGTATATAAATTTACATTAATATTTTTTGATGTTCTTTTTTCAGACACTAATTTTGATAATATATTTCTGATAGTTTCTTTATCTTTGCCTGTTATATTTTCTAATTCTTCAAGTACTGAATTATCATTAATAAATCTATTAAAAGTTTTATTATATATATTAGTTACTTTTTCACCACTTAATAAACAGTTAACTTTTAACGCAACTACTGTAGTATCATGTATTTTTTTGAATACAATTTTTCTTTGTAAATCGTCTTCTCCTATAATATCTATTATACTATCTTTTGTTTTTTCTAATACATTATATATAGATGTTAATTTTCTAATATCATACGTTAAAAATTGTTCTGAATTTTCTATATTTAATAAATTTAATTTAACATATTTTTCTTCTTCATTTGTATCATTAATTGGAAGTTGAAAATATGTTTTTCCATCTTGTAAATGTAATTTTGTATCAAAAATAGGATTATTAGACTTAGATGCAATAATTTGTGTATATATATTTCCTTTTTTTACATCAAATCCAATATCTGTTTTAATGTTAATATCATTTAACATTTCTAATTTTGTATTATTTTCTGATATATCAGTATTAAAATTTACACTATAAGTGTTAACACTAGTATTTTTAAATTCATTTATTTCTTCTTTGATATTATCAAATAATGAATTAATAATATCATCAAATACTTTTGTAGGTGTCATAACGAAATAATAATAAACTATAAATAAAAGTAATAATACTGCAAAAAAGCTTATTAAAGTGATGAAATATTTATTTGATTTATTTTTATAATATATTTCATCATGTATCTCTTCTTTAAATTCTTTAGTATCTTCAGCATTGTTTTGTGAAGATGCTTCTTGAGTAACCTTTTTAGCTTCTTCTTGTGTTCCTTTTACTCCTGGTTCATTATTATTTTGCTGTTGATTTCCTTTATGTGCACCTGTTATTTTAGAAAACAATGTTTTTTTAGGTGGTTCTTCTTTTATCTCAGTCTTTTTAGGTGGTTCTAGTACAACCGGTTTACTTGGTTCAAAAACATTATTATCTAACTTATCATTAAGATTATTAGCATTATTATTTTCTACATTGTTAACATTATTTTCTACATTGTTAACATTATTTTCTACATTATTTAAATTTTCATTTCCCTTTTCATTCATAATTTTTACCTCTTATTCTATTATTAGACTTTCGCCAGTCATTTCTTTTGGCTTACTTATTTCATACATATCAATAATTGTTGGTATAACATCTCTTAGTGTTCCGTTTGGCTTTAACTTGTATTTATCACTACATATTATAAATGGTACCTTACTATCTGTATGACTTGTATTTATTTCCCCATCATTATTTTTCATCATTTCTACATTTCCATGATCAGATGTTATAACTAAATCATAAAAGTTTTCTGTAGATTTTTCAAGTATTTTACCAATACATATGTCACATGCTTCTAAAGCTCTTACAACAGCTTGTATATTTCCAGAATGCCCTACCATATCTGGATTTGCAAAATTAACAAGTATAAAATCAAAATCATCTTCCATCGCGTCGAGCACAGCAGTTGTAACTTCTACTATATTCATTTCTGGTTTTATATCATACCTAGCCACTTTTGGCGAGGGGACTAATATTTTAAACAAATTTTTATCACTAAATTCTTCTGCTCCATCAAAGAAATATGTAACATGCTGATATTTTGGTACTTCTGCTATACGAGCTTGTTTAAATCCTAAATCAGCTAGATATTTACCAAATGTATTAGATATTGTTTCGTTTGTATATGCTCCATCAATTAATTCATTAGTACTATAAAGTGACATATATTTAACATTTTTAAATCTTTTAACATTGAACATATTGAATGTTGGATCTACAAATGAAGATATTAATTCTTCCATTCTTTCAGGTCTAAAATCTACAAATAAAACTCCATCATTTTCTTTTATATTAGATCCTTTGGTTATTACACTAGGATTTACAAATTCATCTGTTATATTGTTTTTATAATGTAAGTCAATACATCTTTCATAATCTGAAAAAGTATTACCAATATTATGAGAAATTACATCATATGCTTTTTTTACTCTATCATAATTTCCATCGTTATCCATTGCATAATATCTTCCACAAATTGTTCCAATATTTCCAAGTGATAATTTATTTATTTTTTGCATAAAGTTTTTAATTACATCTTTTGCTGTTTTTTGACCTGAATCTTCTCCATCTGTTATGAAATGAAAAAATACATTTTTAATTCCCCTAATTTTAGCAAGAGCAAGCACTGCATAAAAATGATCCATACTCGAATGATTAGTACTAGTTGATATTAAACCTATTAGATGTAATGTAGATTTATTTTCATTAACATGGTCCATTAAATCGAGTAAATTATCATTGTCAAAGAAACTTTTATCTTTAATACTATTATTTATTATTGTATATGGTTGAATTATCGTTCTACCACTACCAATAGTTATATGACCTGTTTCGCTATTTCCAATTACACCTTTTGGAAGTCCAACTTCTTCTCCGCCAGTCGAAAGTTCACTAACAGGGAATTTCGTCAATATATTTGTTAAATTTGTTAAATTAGACATTTTAATAGCATTACCATTTTCATTTTCTCTTATGCCAAAACCATCTAATATTAATAAAATAATCTTTTTCATTTCTTTCTCCTATATACATTTTAACATATAAATTAAAAAAATTAAATGTATATTTCATTTAATCTTCAAGTAATACATTTTATGATTTAACATTAATCATATCTAATCTTAATTTATCAGCAATAGTTACAATAAATTCACTATTAGTAGGTTTTGCTCTATCAATATCAACACTGTGCCCAAATATTTCTTCCATTAGATCAATATCACCCCTTAACCACGATACTTCTATTGCATGTCTTATTGCTCTTTCTACTCTTTGAATAGATGTATTAAATTTTACTGATAAATCTGGATATAATTCCTTAGTTATGCCACCAATAAAACCTGGATTATCATAAACCATTAATATTGCTGAACGAATATACTGATATCCTTTTATATGAGATGGAATACCAAGTTCATGAAGTAAATTAGTAACTTTTATTTGTATGTCTTTGTCTTGTATTTCAATTAGTTCTTCTTTATTTTTATTAATTTTAGCTATATCAATTATTATTTCTTTTAAATTTTCTATATCAAATGGTTTAATAGCAAAATATTTAACACCAAATTCACTAACTTTTTTGATTATATCATCATCACCAAATGAAGACATAATTATAACATTCTTTTGAATATTGTTTTTATTTAAATATTTTAATACTCCAATACCATCTTTTTCCGGCATTGATAAATCTAAAAGCATTACATCAAAATCTGTATTAGATTCTATTAATTTAACAGCTTCTAATCCATTACTAGCTGTATTTACTACCTCTACTTCATCACTCTCATTAAAGTACTTCTTAATAAAACTTATCTGCACTGCATTATCGTCTACTACTAATACTTTAATTTTCATTCATCTCTCCTTTTTATTCATATCGTAGTTTTCATTATACTACATATATTATTATATTTCTACAATAAATTTTGTCAAATATTGTAAATCTATATTAAATCATTCATAAAAAAAGTAGATGAATTACCATCTACTTGTAAATCTTCCACCTTTTGAAGGGAATGTTACAAAATTTCTTGGGTTAACTGTTTTGCTTCCATCTTCACCAGGCATTACCATAAAGTGTAAGTGTGCTCCAGTGGAGCAAGTATCCCATCCACCATTTTTCTTTAGTGTGTAGCCTCCACCACCACTTTTACCAATTACTGTATCAATATTAACATAAGCACCCATACTAACATTTATTGCAGATAAATGCATATATCTTGTTCTATATGATTTTCCTTTAATATTATGAAGTATAGTTACTATATTACCACCACAACTTGATTTTCTTGTAATACCAACTACTTTACCAGGTGCTGCTGCATAAACATTAGTACCCATAGATACTGCAATATCTATACCACTATGTATTTCTCTTCCATGAATTGGACAATTTCTATATCCCCATTCACTTGATATAGTACCACTCTTAGTAGGTCTTACCATTCCAGATGAATTTGGAATATCTGTCATACAAGCAACTAGTTCTTCATCTTCACTACAATCATTTTCTTTATATATTTTTTCGTAATATTCTATTGTTTTCTTTCTTTCTTTTATTTCACTAGCAACATCAGTATGTTGATTCTCTAAGTCTTTTAAACTTACATTATATGAAGCTAATTTTTTATCTAATGCATCAATATTACTTTCACTTTCTTTTATTTTATCTTGTAGTTCCTTTTGTAATTTTTTATTTTCTTCAATCATATTATACATTTCATCTATTAAATTATCATTATATTCTGTAAGTTCTTCTACTACTGCACTTCTATATATAAAATCAGTAAATGATTTTGCTTGAAATACATATTCTAAATATACATTATCACCTTCAGATATTTGTAAAAATGCTAAAAGTGAATCAATTTCTTCTTTTTTATTTTCAATTTCTGCATTTAATTCATCTATTTTAATAAGTATTTCTTCTATTTGATTTTCATTTTGCTCAATTAAATCTTCTAATTCTTTAATTTCACTTTGAGCAGCTTGAATATTTTTCTGTACATTCTTTTGTCTTTCTACTATAGATGCTTGTTCTGCCTCATCTTTTGCTAATTCTTCTTTTAAGTGTTTTAATGTTTCTGCATGAGTAACATTAATACTTAAGAAAATACAAAATATAACAAATAAAATTTTATTTATTTTTTTCATCATATTTTTAAATATTTCCTTACTGCTCTATAACTACCAAATGCTCCAACTAAAACTCCAACTGCAATTAGTACAAGCATAACTATATAAATAATATTAGTAGGATTTACAAGTGGAATAATTGCTGTAAATAAATGTCCACCTAATTTATCATATAGATATTGATATCCAAAACAACAAGCAAGTATAGGAATTACTGCTCCAATAAATCCAAGAATAATTCCTTCAAAGAAGAATGGTTGTTTAATAAATGCGTTACTAGCACCAACAAGTCTTCTTATTTCAATTTCTCTTCTTCTTGATTGAATTGTTATTTTAATTGTATTACTAATTAAGAATGCTGTCACAAGTATTAGTGCTATTACAACTACATATGTAATCTTTTTTACTATATCAAATATTTTAATTAATTCTTCTACTGATCCTTCACCATATTTAACTAAGTCTACATTTTCTATTTCTTTTATTACATCAGCAGTATCACCAATTGAATTAATATCTTCTACTTTTATTAAAAATGTATCTTTAAGTGGATTTGTTTCATCTGTATATTGTGAAAGAATACTTTTAAATACTTCTGATTCATCTTGTATTTCTTCTTTAACTTGATTTTTTGAATTAAATTCTATACTTTTAACATTAGATAATTCAGTTATTTTAGATTTTACTTCTTCTATCTCTTCTTCACTTACACCTCTTTTTAAGAATGTAACTATTGTTAAATCTTTTTCTATTTTAGTAGTAAAATTATTAACATTATATGAAAGGATTAAACTAAATCCTACTAAAATAAGTGTAATAGTTATACAAGAAATACTTGCAAGAGATAATGAAAAGTTTCTAAATACACCTTTAAATGATTCACTTATATTATTACTTAAAATTCTAAATGCCTTCATTTTTATATTTTCCTTTCATTACATCTTTTGCTATCATTCCATTTTCAATAATAACAACTCTTTTTTTCATTTTATTTACTATTTTTTCATCATGTGTTGCCATTATTATAGTAGTTCCTAAATCTTCATTAATTGCTTCTATTACTTTCATAATTTCCATAGAAGTTTTAGGGTCTAAATTTCCTGTTGGTTCATCACATATTAAAACTTTTGGATTATTAACAATTGCTCTTGCTATTGATACTCTTTGTTGTTCACCACCACTTAGTTCATCTGGATAGCTTCTTGTTTTATCTTTTAATCCAACTTGCTCTATTGCTTTTAATGTTTTCTTTCTAATTTCTTCTTTTTTAAGACCATAAACTTCTAATGCAAAAGCTACATTTTCAAATACTGTTTTTTTAGGTAATAGTTTATAATCTTGAAAAACTATTCCAAGTTTTCTTCTTAATTTGTATACTTTTCCATTTCTAAGTTTAGCAACATTTACTCCACCAACATAAACTTCACCTTTTGTTGGACGCTCTTGTCTATATAATAATTTTATCAATGTACTTTTACCACTACCTGAGGCACCTATTACAAAGACAAATTCTCCTTTTGATATATTTAAGTTAACATCACATAAAGCAGTAACTCCATTAGGATATCTTTTATAAACATTTTTAAGTTCAATTAACTGCATACTTCCTCCTATAAATATTATATATGATAATTTTTAGTAATTTATTGACAATATTTTCCTTTAATCATCAACATCTATTAATTTTTTTCTTCCTGTTCCACCTAATACTTCATAGCAATCACTTACTACTATAAATGCATCTTTATCTATTTCTTTTATTGCACTTTTTAAGAGTGAATATTTTTCTGTTGGAACTACACACATAAGCATTTTACTTCTTTTATGTGAAAAAGCACCATGAGAATCTAATTCAGTTACACCACTTTCTATTATTTTTATTATAAAATCTTTTACTTCATCTTCTTTAGATGTATTTATAAAGAATGTTTTTGAATCACTTATTCCAATTAACATTTTATCAACAAGAGAAGTTGATAATACTGTTATTATTAATGAATACATAATAGATGTATAACCAAATGCAATTCCACCAAATAATATTACAACTATAGCTATATCTCTTAACACTTGACCAAGTGGCATTTTTTTATAATGTTGTATTACTTTAGCAAGTATACTATTACCACCAGTATTAAATCCAGCCATATATACAAGACCTTCTCCAAATCCACCAACAACTCCAGCTGCTAAAACATAAAGTAAAATATTATCAAATGAAAAATTGATTAGTTCTGGAATGTCTTGAGTAAAATATACAAATACTGTATATAATGTTGCTCCAATAATACTCATAAGTGAATCTTTTAGTCCTAAAGTAAACAAACTAATTACAACAAATATAGCATTACCTAATAATATTATTGTGCTTGTATCTAAAGAAGGTATATAATTGTTTATAACTATTGCAAGTCCACCAAGTCCTCCACCAACAAAACCATAAGGTACATAAAATAAATTGAATGAAAGAGCTGATATTAAACAACCTATAACAAATAGAAATGATCTTTTAGCTGCTTCTTTTTGTACTAATTCTTCTCTAATTTTTTCACTATCAAATCTTTTAAATAACCTCATAATATTCTTCTCCATTATGATTATAGCAAATTTTTTAATATTTTACCACTATAAAAACATATATCTTATTATGATATATGTTTTAGTTAGAACTTCTTAAATATTCTTCTAAAAAGTTTTTAATATCTCCATCTAACACTTTATCCACATTTGCTGTTTCATAATTAGTTCTTGTATCTTTTACTAAAGTATATGGACACATAACATAACTTCTAATCGCGGATCCAAAGTTAACATCCATAACTTCACCTTTTAATTCTTTAACTTTATCATTAAATTCATTTTGATTCATAATAAATAATTTTGCTTTTAACATTTCAAGTGCTCGCTCTTTATTCTTAATTTGGCTTCGCTCAATTTGACAAGATGTAACTATACCAGTAGGTAAATGAGTAATTCTAACGGCTGAATCAGTTGTATTAACACCTTGTCCACCTGCTCCACTTGAACGATAAACATCTATTTTTAAATCAGTTTCTTTTATTTCAACATTTAAATTTTTACTTATTTCAGGTGTCACTAATACTGATGCAAATGAAGTATGACGCCTTGAATTACTATCAAATGGACTAATTCTAACAAGTCTATGAACACCTGTTTCGCCTTTTAAATATCCAAATGGATAGTAACCTTTAACAAGCATTACTACACCTTTAATACCAACTTCTTCACCATCATTTTTACTTATAACTTCATATTTATAATCATTCTTTTCAAAAAATCTTGTATACATTCTAAATAACATATTAGCCCAATCATTACTTTCAGTTCCACCTGCTCCTGAATGTATTTCAACATAAGCATTATTACTATCATATTCACCATTTAAAAATGTTGATAATTTTAATGAATTTATACTTGATTCTATACTATTTAATTCACTTTCTAAACTCTTAATATCTTCTTCACTCAAATCAAGATTTAACATTTCACTAACAGTAGTTATACTATCACTTAAATTATTGTATTTATTTACAATATCCTTTAAGTTTTTAATTTCTTCTAGTATTTCTTTAGTATTTTGCATAGACCAAAAATCAACTTGCATAGAAATTTTATCTAGTTCATTTATTCTAGATATTTTATTATCTATATCAAGTTTATTTTTTAAATCTTTAAGTAAATCATTAAATTCATTAATTTTCTTTTCTATATCTTTTGTTTCCATACATAAAATTATATCAATTTAATTTATTTTATTCAACAAAAGAAAAAGACTTTTAATTAAGCAATTATACCAAGTAATTTTCTTGCATAATTGTCATAATTATTAAAGTCTTTACCACTTTTATTTAAATATTCTATGTATTTTGTAAGCCATTCATCAGCACTAGAAAAACCTACTTGAAAGTTATTATTTATTTGATTACATAAAAGTACTTCAATATAACTTCTAAGTCCATTACCAGCATTAGTATTTATAAGATCACTAATTACATATTGAAATGTTTTTTCAGGTGTACTTAACAATTTATCATATTCTTCCCTACTAGCATCAATATAATCATAAGGTATAGATGATTCTTTTGGACCATTATCTACAATTGTATTAATTAAATCTTCTACTTCCTTAAATTCTTCTTCACTATAATCTCCAAATCTAGTATCAACTACTTCATCATTTTTATTAAATATTAATAAACCAGCAATAACAAGTATAACTAACGCAATACATACAATAACTATTATTAATTTATTTTTTTTACTCATATTAATTCCTTTCAATAATTTTTACACATTTATTATAGCATTAATTTATAAAAAATACAAATCTACTTAGTTTTTTTAAGTTTATATGTATCTAAAGCAGTAATATTAAAATCATAATTATTATTTATAAATTTTTTTATATCTTCAATATTAATTAATTCTAATTTCAAACTAGTTAATTCTCCAGCATATTTTTCATTTTCTTCAAAACTAGATACATATGAATATGCTTTTTCTAATGAATCTTTATTTTCAGTAATTAAATTATTTAATTTAATATTAATTTCTTCTAATTTTTCTTGATATTCTTTATTATCTTTTTTATTATTTACTAATTTCTTTAAATCATTATATATATTTTCAACATCAGATAATATAGGTAAATAATCTTCATCTACATGTAATTCACAATATGCTATTATTAAGCAATATAAAATATATAACATTAAAGCAATTATTGAAAAAGGAACCATAAGTAAATATTGTGTATCTTTATTAATTTCTGTAACTTCTTTCATATTTTCAAGATCAACGCTAATTTGATTAATTATTCTAAATGCCTTATTTGTTAAGTGTTCTAAATATACATCATCACCTTCCAAAATATAAATATCTTCTGGTTGAAATAAAGAATTTAAATCCATAGCATATAATTCTTCTAAAGAAAAATTTTGATAATTACTTAAATCATATTCTGTGACAGTTCTTTTACCTTCAGTGGTTACTGGACCATAATCTAAAATATGCAAACTATCATCTGTTGTTGGTTCATATTCTTCTGTTATAGTATATGGTTCTTCATTTAACAAATCGTAATTGGTTTTAGTAGTCATATAAGTTGTTTCTGTATTACTAGCAGTTAATTTACTAACTTTCCAAGCACCAAAAACAAGACCAACTGCTACTGCAGAATTTATAAATAATCTTATATTATTTCTAATTAAACTTAATAATTTTTTCTTTTTATCTATTGGTTTTACTAATTTTTTAAGATTACCATTCAATTCATTTATTGAATTTAAAAAAATACCCATTTCGTTATCTATTTCTTCCAAAGCTTTTTTCTTTTTATTTATATTATTATTTACAATAGCCATAATTAATTCGGTATTTGCATAATTTTCATCAAAACCTTTAGAAGCAATTTCTTTAGCTTTTATACTTACTAATTTATTTTTTTCATCTCTTAAGTCGATTTGTTCAACGTCTCTTCTAACTAATTTATCAATATAAACTTTATCTACTTCACCTAATTTATTTAGTAGTGCACTATAACAAAATTGTTTCATTTCTTCTTTAATAAATATATAAACAATTTTATAAATTTCTTCTATTACAGGACCTTCAACTTCATAATCTAAAGTTTTTGATTTATGTAAATTTTTTAAGACTTGTTCAATTTTCTCACGATATTTAGTAAAATCTTTTTCATCTTTTTGATTACTTTCTAAAAATTCTTTAACCAATTTAGCAGTATGATAAGCCATTGCATATATTTCATAATCTAATAATTTTTCATATAATTTATTTAGTTTGTTGATAGTATTTGTATATCCTTGTTCTAAAAAAGCTGTTTGACCTAAGGCTAAACTAGGATTTGAAAAATTATAACTCTTTTGAATTTCAGCTTTATTTTCATTAATTATTTCTTCCTTAACTCTTATAAATTCATCCATATTAAAACCAATAATTTTTAATTCATTTATTCTTTTATCTACTTTTTCTAAAGTAACATTGTACAAAATTGCTTTGTCCATAATTAACCCCCTTTAAAAATGTGATTTAGATTATACCATAAAATACTAAAAAAATCAAACTTTGTAAAAAAAATATATATTAAAATTCCTTTTTCATATATATTTTTAATGATATTCTATATGATAAATATACGGTTGCTATAACTATCACAATTGATAATAATATTAAAATATATGGATTTGAAAATATATATTCAACTAAAGATGAATTTGTAGAATTTAATATTTTAATTAATAATAAAAATAATGCCACAACTCCAAATACTACTGCAAACATAGCCATTCTAGCTTTCTCTATTCCAAATTTAAATATTATTGGATAAATAATCGCAAGTATTATTAAAGTCACTGCTATTGTCACAATGCTAGTTGCAAATGACATAAAATTAATTTCTGCATGTTTTACACATAATATCAATAATGAAACAGCAAATGTTACTATTGATAAAACTAATATCATTAATATTGTTGCTATATACTTTGATTTTACTGCATTAATTCTACCATTTGGAAAAGAAGTTGAATATGCATTAAAGTTATTATAAGAATCATAACTAAAAGTTGTCGTCATTACACTCATACTTACAAATGCAACTATATATGATATATCCATGCCACCACTTATTCCAATAAGTCCATACAAAATCATTAATAAAACTAAAAATTTTAAATTACTTTTAGCTGTAAATAAATCTTTTTTAATAAAACCTAACATTATTTCACTCCTTTTACCATTAAAAGCATTAAATCATCTAAAGTTATTTTATCTATAACTTTAATATCATACTTTTTCATAAAATCTTTTTTATTTTCAATTAATACTTCATAATCATATTTATTTTTCTTATATCTTAAATAATCTTTTTTATCTATTTTATTAAATTCTTTTTCATTACATTTAACTACTCCATAAGAATCTAATAGTTCATTTGTAGTTTTAGAAAGTAATATTTCACCATTATTAATAAATGTAATGTAATCTGCTATATGTTCTAAGTCAGTTGTGATATGGCTTGATAATAATATTGAACAATCTTCATTTTGAATAAAATCTTGAAATATACTTATTATTTCATTTCTTGCTATTGGATCTAAATTTGATGTTGGTTCATCTAATATTAGTAGTTTAGGATGATGTGAAATACATACTGCTATTTCTAATTTTTTCTTCATTCCTTTTGATAATGTTTTAATTTGTGATTTTTTATCTAGTCCAAAGTCTTTTATATATTTAAAATACAAATCACTATCCCAATTTTTATAAATATCTTTCATTATACTATTTAAATCATTTATAGTTAATATTTCTGGAAAAAACATATCATCTAAAATTACACCAATGTCTTCTTTAATTTTATTTTCATTTTTAATACTATCTAGTCCAAATATTTTAATTTCACCTGTATAATCAGTAAGTATTCTTAATATTGATTTTATTGTTGTAGTTTTACCAGCACCATTTTCACCAATAAAACCCATAATCATACCTTTTGGTAATTTAAAATTAACATTTTTAAGTTCAAAGTTTTTATATTTTTTACACAAATTTTTAACTTCTAAAATATTTTCCATTATTTATTCTCCTCGTATAATATATTAATTATTTCATTTATTTCTTTTTTAGTAATACTATTAATTTTAGCAAGATTAACTGCTTTATCTAATAATTCTTCTATTTTATTTAATTGTTCTTCACGAGCAATATTTTTATTTATAGTATTTACATATACACCCTTAGATGGAATAGTTTTTACATAGCCTTCACTCTCTAATTCTTCGTATGCATTTTTTGTTGTAATTACACTACATCTTAAATCTTTTGCTAGATTTCTAATAGATGGTAATAACTCATTAGGCTTTAATTCACCAGAAATAATTTTGCTTTTAATTTGCTCTTTTATTTGTTCATATATTGGAGTATTAATACTATTACTAATTATTATTTCCATATTTCACCTCGACTGTATATATCAATTATATACAGATTATATACAGTTGTCAATAAAAAAAAGATGAAAAAATTCATCTCATATTATAAAAGTGATTATTTATTAATTTTTTCTTCTATTTTCTTTTGTAAATCCATTAGTGCTTCTTTTGTAGTTTTTAAATGTGGGAATGCATTTATTAAACGTCTGTGTAAAATACCTTTATCAGTTAATATTTTCTTAACTTTTTTAGATATTTCTTCTGTTTGGTCTTTCTCTACTTTTTTAAGTTCTCCTTTGAACCCTTTAATTATTATAAATGATACTATGTTATCTGCTAGATATATAATAAATAAAACTATTGCTATTATATTTAATAATAAAGGTGGTATATTAGATATAATTTTCATAAAGAATGGATTAACTATATATAAAATTAAACATCCAAGTATTCCAAATGGAATCATTGTTTCTAAACATATTCTTCCATTTATATTGAATTTTCTATTACTATAATCCCACCATCTAGCATGAAATATTTTTTCAAGTATGTAACTTGTAAAGTATTCTAAGATAGAACATATAAGTATAGCCATAAAAAATAATATAATAGGTTCTTTTAAATATTTTCTTAATAAAAAATATAAAAGTAAACATCCATGACCATATATAGGACAATATGGTCCAATTAAAAAACCTCTATTTACTAATTTATGCTCTTCAACAATAGTTACAATTACTTCCATTAACCATCCCATAAATGAATAAATCATAAATAACATAAAATACATTGATATTTTTTCCATATATTACCTCTTAACACTACATATAAAATTATATCATACTTCACTATTTAATTATATTATTTTTGAGATTTATTATTAAAAAATATTATTTTATTGTAATGTATTACTTTACTATTGACATACTTTTTAAATTATTGTATATTATAGTTAATGAGATTGATTCTAGCCCAATGGGTAAGTAGTCAATCTCTTTTTATTATCATTAATAATTTATTATCATTTATAATAATTATTTTATTTATCCATTTTCTACTTTGAATATTATATATTTTATCAATTTGATTAAGTGTTTTTATTAAAGTTATTTTAGTATTAGTTCTATCAGTTATTCCTATTTTATTTGCTAGTTCTTGTTGAGTCATATTTTTTTCTTTTCTAAGTTTTGATATGAATTTCCCTATCTTTTCTTGATTCATTTTTTTTCCTTTCAAGTGAATTATATTATAAAACATAAAAAAAATATACAAACTAATCGTAGAGTTTGTATATTTTTATCTAATTTTTTAATTTTGATATAATATTTGTCCATCTTTAATTAAATCATAATTTATAAGTTTATTACTATCTAAATTTTCTTTATACATATCAACTGCACTAATTTGACTATTATCATAAGTCTTATAATAGTAAATACCTTTATCTGTATTAACACAAGAACTATATATTGTTATTTCATATTTATCTTCTCCCATATGAACACAACCTCTTTGTTGACATACAGAATCTAATATATGAAAAAATTGACTAATACTTTCATTTTCACTATCTCCAGAAAGTGAATTCATTTTAGTAAATGTTGCTTTTACAAATCTTGATGCAGATGATAAGTCACCTGGAAGACCTAATGCCCCCATACCTCTACTATAAGCAGTTAAATTTAATTTATCTGAAAAATTATTTTTAGGTGGTTCTATTGACATACTCATATAATTATTTAAATTAAACATATGTATATCAAATGTAGGATTATTTGTTAGTATTCCAACTGGATTATCATAAACTTTAAGTCCATCTTTTACACTTTCGACTGTAATAGATGAATCTTTATCTGCTATTATCCAATGTAATGGTGAAGCAGGTAATTCATCACTAAAATTAATATTAGCAATATTTAAATTATTTAATTTTTCTTTTGCTTCTTCTACTGTTGAACACTGACATAAAATATATGGTATAAATTCAAATGGAGCAACATTATCTTTCCCTTCTTTTTTTTCTCCATAATATGCATTTCCAGGAAAATTTAGTCCTGCCATAGAAAGTCCTTTTTCATTAGTTGCATCATAATATAGTGGATAATCATTCATAACATAAGACATACCTATTAATGCATAATGTGTTTTAACACTACCTACATTTCTAAAATTAAATTCATAATTTCTAGGTGTTACTGTTACTGTTTCTTTATATGAAAATTCTAAATCTAAATTCCTTCCAAAATAATGATCTTTTGTTTTATATGTTGCTGCTGTGCACATAATATTACCTTCTTTCTTATAAAAAATTATATCAAAAAATTATATTTTTTTATAGACTTATTTGTCATTTGTTACATCACCATTACCTGATACAGGAATACTTTCTCCCAAATATGTAGGTTTTGGTTTAAATATAACTTTTATTGCATCTTTATTTCTTGCAAGTATTTCTCTTAAATCTCTATAAAGTTGTCCTGAATATTTTACTGTATCAGCACTTACTCCATAAGCATCTAATCCTAATTTGTTTGAAATATAAAGTGCTCTATATAAATGATATTTTTGTGTCACTATTAAGACTTTTTTAGATTTAAATATTTCTTTTGCTCTATAAATACTATCATATGTTGAAAATCCAGCATGATCCATAAATATATCTTCAGATTTAACTCCATTATTAATTGCATACTTTTTCATTATATTTACTTCATCATAATCTTCTCTTCCATGATCTCCACTCATAATCATTTTTTGTGACACACCTTGTTTATATAAATCTACTCCTTTTAATATTCTATCTTTAAGCATTGGACTTGGTTCATCACCCCAAACACCTGCTCCTAAGACTAAAATACAATCTATATCTTTTAATTTACTATAATCACCATCTTCAATTATTTGTGATTTAGTTGACAATTTTACATAAGCATTAACTCCAAATACATAAATAATACCTACTACAAATAATATTCCAAATATAATTAATAATTTAGTCATTTTCTTCATACAAACTCCTTTAATTTATTTTACCATAATAAAAGTAAATCAAATATAATATTTTAATTGATTTACTTTTTCATATGTTAATTTTAGTATATCTTATTAATTTTAGTACATAATATATATTAGATATATATTAAATTTATATAAAATCAATATATATTTTATATAAATCTAATTGACAATTTATATAAATAATGATAATATTTCAATATGAATAGGAGGTGTGATATGGAAAGTTTAACAACTGCTATTAGTGTACAAATTAATAAAAAAGATAAAGAACTTGCAAATAATATATTAAAAGACTTAGGTTTAAATATGAGTACATATATAAATATGGCAATAAAGCAACTAATAAATAAAGATGGAGTACCATTTGATGTAGTAAATCCAAAACCAAACAAAGAATTATTAGAAGCATTACAAGAAGGTGAAGATATATTAAATGGAAAAATAAAAACGAAAAGATATCATAGTGTTAAAGAACTAATTGAGGATTTAGAAAATGATATTTAATTTTACTAATTCAAAATACGATATAGAAATATCTTCACTTTTTAAATCACAATATAAAAAAATTAGAAAACAAGGAAAAGATATAAATAAACTAATCTCCATCCTAGAAACTCTTGCAAATGGTGAAATATTAGATCCAAAATATAAAAATCACAAATTAATAAATAATAAAATTTATAAAGAATGTTATGAATGTCATATTGAACCTGACTGGTTACTTATATATAAATATCAAGATAACAATCTAATTTTACTTTTATTTGCAACAGGTACACATAGTGATTTATTTAACAAATAGTTTATTATTAATCATACAAAAAGCACTAAATCATTAGTACTTTTTATTTGAATAAATTTTGTATAAAATCTATATACTCTTGTATTAAATTACTTGTTTTACTTTCATAAATCATTTCTTTTGCAAGAGTAATATTATCAGTAATAATATTATCTACATTCATATTAATCATATCATTAATGCTTTCTTTTGTATTAACAGTCCATGCATATAATTCTTTTCCATTATTATGAACTTTATTAACAAGAGTTTTTGTAACACTAGATGCTTCAATACTAAAACTATCAGCATCTTTTAAACTAGTTATATCACCATAAGCAAGACTCATAACATATACTGTTTTAATATTTTTATCATATTTTTTAACATTTTCAAGTACTTCATATGCTTGTGATGTTACAACACAATTACTTGCAAAATCATATTTATTAACTAATTCTACTACACTTTTTTCAAAATCTACTTCATGACCAGTAGGTTTTAATTCAATATTTAATTTAATATTATTATCTTTTGCAAATTCAATTACTTCTTCAAGAGATGGTATTTTTTCACCTTTAAATTCACTACTAAAGAAACTTCCAGCATCAAGACTTCTAATTTCATCAAATGTTACATCCCAAGTATTTTTATTAACACCAGTAGTTCTTTTTAAATTGCTATCATGCAACACAACTAATTTTTTATCTTTAGTTTGTTGTACATCTAATTCAATCCAATCACTATTTAACTCTTTTGCACCAACAAATGCTGCCATTGTATTTTCAGGATACATAACAGATGCACCTCTATGAGCAGTAACTTCCATAGTTCTAACATACTCAATATTTAAATCATATTTACCACTTAATATTGAATATGTAAATAACGATCCACTTGCTATAACTAAAATAATTACACAAGTTTTTAATGTATTAAATAATTTATTTCTCTTTCTGTTTTCTTTTGCTTTTACATCTAAATGAATAATTTTTTCATTTTTACTTTCCTTATGTTTATAAAATAATACACTCATAATTGCATAACAAATTGGTGTAGAAAGTAATGTAACAATAATAAGTGAAATAGCTATTAATAACCAAATTAATGTAATAGATATATTACCTAAAATATTCTTGCCAAATAATTTATAGAATAAAATTATTAAGAATATTGAGAATAATATGAATAATACATATATAATTACAATTGCAATCTCAGTTATTATTAAATATAAAAAGTCTTTTAATTTATTTTTCTTACTTAATTCTATACTTTTCTTTCTTGCTTCTTTAAAATTACAATTTTCAAGAACAAAATAATGAGTTGAATAAAGCCATCTAAATAATAATATTGTAAGTAATATTAAAAATATTAAATATATTATTGATAACATTTTATTAGCACTAATAAAATCTAATATAAATTCTGGTACTGATAATGTTGAAATAAATCCAGAAGAAACACCAATATTTAAAAATGGTATTAAGAATACTATTAAGAATGGTAATAATATATTCTTTCTACTAAATACTCTTAATGATTTTTGTATTGCGATAGTAACTGCATTTTTAACACTTATTTTTTTCTTTTGATATGAACTATCTAATATAACTATAATTGTACTAATTTCTATAAAACTATAGAATGTTATTAAAAGTAACAATAATAATATTAAAAGTAATACTAATGGATTAGTTAAAAATGAAATAATATTTTCTAAAGTTAAATAATTATATCCACTAATTTTTGTTATCAAACTAAATATTGATAAAAATAAAGGTACAAATATTATTGCTGTAATAATTTTATAAATTAATTCAAAACTTACTAATGTTTTTAAATTAAATTTTAACATGTTTTTAATTTTTTTCATAAAGCACTTCCTTAATATTTCTATTATACATCAAAAATAAATTTTGTAATTAATTTTATTATTGATTTTTATTTTTATTTAATATATCATAATTTTAGTAAAAAGTGATGAAATATGAAAAACAAAAAAATAATTAAAAAAAGTTTAATATTTTTTAAAGATTTAAAGTTTAAATTATTAATATTACTGCTTCTTCAAATACTTATTGGAATAGTTAGTTTCACAACTCCAATATTTGAAGCAAGACTAATAGAAGCAATTACTACTTTTAAGTTATTTAAAACAATATTAGTTTTAGCAGTAATATATTTATCTTTAGAATTATTATATTTATTTCTATCTAAAACTAGTGTTGTATATTATCTTAAAAATATAAAAAGTAAAATTTTATTTTCAATTAGAAAATATGTTATAGATAATATTTTCGAATTAGAAACAGTCAATTTTGATAAAAATACAACTGGTTATTTTGAAGAAAGAATAATAGGTGACACAAATATAATTGCTAAAACATTAAATTCAGCAATACAAAGAATAGTTGAAATGATTACTAGAATTGGTGTTGTTATTTATATATTTTTTATAAACTGGATTATTGGATTAATATTTTTATTTATAATAGTTATTACTGCTCTTTTAAAAAATAAAGTTGATGTCAAAAATAAAGAAAATTTAAAAATAGCAAGACAAAATGATGATACTACTTATAGTTTTATTACTGAAACAATAAGAGGAATAAGAGATATTAAATTATTAAACTTTAAAAGATACGCTAAAAAAGAAGTTATGGATAAACTAGATGAAAATAATAATAAATATAATGAATTTCAAATATATGATTATAAAACATGGAATCATATAAATTATATTATAATAATTGGAACTGTTTTAATTATTATAATAGGATTCAAATTTGTAAGTTTAGGTTTAATGTCACTTGCTGATTTAATGGTTATTTATCTTTATAGAGTATATGTATTTAGTTTTATGGATTTATATTCAGTAGTAAAAGATTGTATAAGAGATTACACACTTTCATTTGAAAGAATATTTGATTTATGTGATGATAAAAAACATCAAAAAGATAAATTTGGAAATATACATATTGATGACTTTAAAGGTAAAATTGAATTTAGAAATGTAACTTTTGGATATTCTAAAAAAGAAGTTATTAAAGATTTAAATTTAATTATCAAGCCTAAAGAAACTATTGCATTAGTAGGAAGTAGTGGAAGTGGTAAAACTACTTTACTTAATTTAATTACTAAAAGTTATGATATAGATTCTGGAGAATTATTACTTGATAATAAAAATATAAATGATTTAGATGAAAAAACAATAAGAGAAAATATTTCAATAATTACTCAAAATCCATATATATTTAATATGAGTATAGAAGATAATTTAAAATTAGTAAAACCAAGTGCTACTAAAAAAGAAATTGAAGAAGTTTGTAAAATAGCTAAATTTTATGATTATGTAATGTCTCTTCCAGATAAATTTAACACAATAATTGGTGAAGGTGGAATAAATTTAAGTGGTGGACAAAGACAAAGACTTGCAATAGCTAGAACATTATTAAAAGGTGCTAAGATATTATTATTTGATGAAGCAACTAGTGCTCTTGATAATATAACTCAAAAAGAAATACAAGAATCAATCGATAATATATCTTCTGATTATACAATTATTATTGTTGCTCATAGATTATCTACTATTATTAATTGTGAGAAAATCTATTTACTTGATAATGGTAAAATTATTGATAATGGAACACATCAAGAATTATTAAAAAGAAATAAAAAATATAAAGAACTATATAATTTAGAATCTAAAGATAATTAATTTTAATTAAAAAGAAAAAGAGTTAAATTTCATTAATTAACTCCTTTAATTTGTTAATATCAGTACTATATGAATCTACAATAATTCCATCACTTACATTTAATATATCTTTTACATTATTTGAATCAACATAACCACCATAATATACTTCTATATTAATATCGTATTTATTATTCATATATTTTTTTAATAATTCTATTGTTTTTGATATTTTATCTACATCATATTCAATTTCACCTATTGCTGAAGATGGAATATATGCTAAACTTAAATATTTTAAATTATTTGATTCTATTGATTTTAAATAATAATTTAATTCTGTTTTTAAATAATTAAATGGTTTTCTTTTTTTAATTGATTCACCTATGCATAATATTGTTTCACATTTAGAACTAAGTGATTTAAATAATTTTTCTTTTGATTCTTCATATGGTTCATACATTAATTTTCTTCTTTCATAAAGTCCTACTAATGTGTAATTAATACCAATATCTTTTAATGATTCTAAATTTATTTCACCACTAAATGAACCTGTTTTATAACTATAAAAATTTTGTGTTCCAACTTTATAATCTACATTTTTAAATAATGTTAAATAAAGAATTGGTGGAAATATTATGAATTCAAAATTATCATGTTTTAATTTTTCAAATTCTTTTTTAAAATCTACCATTTCTTTATATAAGAAATAACTTTTTTGATTTAAAATTATTTTTTTCATATTAACCATTTAATCTACTAAGAGTTTTAAATTTCTTTCCTTCTAAATATTCAAGTGTAGATCCACCACCAGTTGAAACATAATATACATGTGTATCAAAGTATTTAGAAGCTCCAGTTATATCACCACCAGCTAATATTGTTGGAAATTTTTGACCTTCTAAATATTTTAATATTTCTTTTGTACCATTTTCATAAGCTTTTTCTTCATATTTTCCAAGTGGCCCATTCCATAATACAAGTGTACTATCAAAAAGAGCCTCTTTAAATCTTTCTATAGTCTCAGGTCCAATATCATAACCAATGTCATCATCATCCATATCTTTAATATTTTTAATTCCATTTTGAGTTACAATATCTATTGGTAAAACCATTTTTTCACCATATTTATTTATTAAATTTTGTACATAATCAATATTTTCTTCACTAACTGGACTCTTTCCTACATTATATCCTTTAACTCTTAAGAACGTAAAACACATAGCACCAGCTAATAATACTCTTTTAGTATTATCGATTAAATTATCAATAACACCTATTTTATCACTTACCTTAGCTCCACCTAATATTAATGTTTTATCTTGATTTATTGCTTTATCTAAAACATCTGTTTCTTCTTTTACTAAAAATCCTGCATAAGATGGTATATATTTAGATATTCCATAAGTTGATGCATGACATCTATGGGCAGATCCAAATGCATCAAGTACAAATATATCTCCTAAAGATGCCCAATATTTTGATAAAGCTTCATCACAAGAACTTTCAAGCTTAGTAGGAAAATCTTCAAATCTAGTATTTTCTACAAGTAATATTTCACCATTTTGTAAATTATTTACAGTAGTTTCTAATAACTCACCACGAGTTTTTGCTACAAAATAAACAGGACAATTTACTAATGTAGTTAAATGTTTAGCTACATCAACTAAACTATTTTTCTTTTTATCTTCTTCACTTTCAACTCTTCCTAAATGTGATAATAATATTACTTTAGCTTGATGCTCAATTAAATAATTAATAGTTTTTAAACTACCAACTATTCTAGTATCATCAAGTATTTTTCCATCTTTTCTTGGAACATTAAAGTCAACTCTTACTATAACTTTTTTACCTTTAACATCTGCATCACTTATAACTTTCATAAAAAATATACCTACCTTTCAATTTCTGTGTATAATTTTTTAGCATCTTCTTTTAATTTATCTAATGTCGTATTTACAATTTCAACATCATAATCTTTAAAGTCATCAAGATCTACTTCTGTTTTATGTTTCTTTTGTTCTTCACTAAGACCATTATCAAAATTAATTCTATCAATATGTATTAACTTTAAATCTGGAAATGCTTTCTTTAATTCATTTATTTCAAGTTTAAGTCTTACATCACTAATAATTACTGCATCATAGAAGCAAGAGAATATTTCAATATCTTCTTTCATTCTATCAACAAATAGCATTTCTTTACCAAGTTTTTCTCTAATTACTTGTGTACCTAATTGTTGTAATAATTCTCTTGGTTTAGTTTCATCCTTTAAATCCCATCCTGTCATTTCACTTGCATAATACTTAATATATTTTGCAAGATGTGTCACAATTGCAGTTTTACCGTTTTCTTCATATGCATCTTTTAAGTATCCTGCAAATGTATCCTTTCCATGTCTTGCTTTACCAGCAATAATATAAATTTTTGGTTTTGTTTCTTTTACTTCCATAAATACTCCTTTCTTTTTATTTGGTAGTGTGCATAGTTTGTATACAAACTACCTATTTTTTTCTTTATTTACTTATATTTTCTATATATTTTTTAATA
>CANRCX010000016.1 GCA_947629235.1 uncultured Bacilli bacterium
TTCTATTTTTCATTATAGGACATTTTGTTTTGTAAATGTTTTTAAAAAAATAGGACATTTTGTTTTGTAATTCACAATTGATACAAATAAATATTAAAAATTCACTTTATTATCACATTAGTTGTTAACTTTATGATGTATTTGTGTTGTATCCATAGTAATTTTATCAAATGTATAATTTTTAGATAATGCATATTTAATCATGTCTTCAAGTTTATCTGCTGTATAAGATTTTATATCATGCATAAGTACTACATTCATTTTATTTTTAGATAGTCCTTTTACAAAATTATTATATATACATTTTTCTTTTTCAGAAGCACTTTTCTTACTAGCACAACTTCCAGCATCTTCTACACTTATATTCCAATCAAAGTAATGATAACCCCTATTTAATACTTCATTTGTAAGAATAGTCATTATTCCTTTATTAAATTTACTTACTGTATTTGAAGATCCACCTGGAAATCTAATAATTGTAGCATCCATTTGTGTTATATTTTTAACTCTTGTTTTTACTTTATCTAAATCTTTAAAGTAATCATCTACTGATGCATAAACTTTTTTATAACTATGTGTTGATGTATGAAGTGCTACTGTATGACCTTCATCAAACTCTCTTTTTATTAATTTATCACTACCATTACTTGTTACAAAAAATGTAGCTTTAATATTATATTTTTTAAGTACATCTAATATTTTACTAGTATAAGTAGATGGACCATCATCAAATGTTAAATATATAACTCCTTTTTCACTTCCACTCATATTAGCAGCAGTATCTGGATTATAAACATATACATATCTTTTAATAGTAGTTTGATTATTACTTGAATCACTTGCAGTATAACTTATTTCATATACTCCAACTTTTGTAGTATCAACATTATTATCTATTTTAATATTAGTTATATTACTATCACAATTATCTACTATTTCATATCCACTTTCTTTATATGTTCCATTTTGTACAACATATACGTTTTCACTACCTTTAAGTTTAATAGTTGGACCTTCTACATCTGTTATATTTATTTTTCTTGTAATAGAAGATTCATTATTAGAAGTATCTTTTACTTTATAAATTCTTTCATTAATATTATTTTCTATTACTACTTTATCAGTTATATCACCATCATAATTATCTAATGCAGTATATCCTTCTTCAATATAACTATTAGTACTACAAGCATTACTTTCATTATTTCCAATTAACGTAATAACTGGTGGTATTTTATCAACAACATTTACTTTTACTTTTTTTTGTAATTTATAAATAAATATTCTAACATTATATACAAGTTCATAACTACCTACTTTATTTACATTAACATTTCCACTTACTTTAATTTTATCATTCATATCTTTATTTAAATATTTAACACTTGCTTTTATATTAAAATCACTATTTAATTCAACATTTATTTCTCTATCAATATTTAAATTATTATAAGTTAAAATTAATTTTGGTTTTGTAAATAAAAGAAAGAAAAATATACATATTAAAAATATTAGTATTATTAAAAGTATAATATTTTTAACAGTTAATTTTTCTTTCATACTACATTTACTCCTACTATATTAGTATAACACTTTTTTAATATAAAATTTATTATTTTTCTTCATAATTCCAAAGACCTAATTTACCAATAATTGGTATAGGTGTTTTTAATATTTCAACATTTTCTATTTTCCAAGCATAGCAATCAATATAATTATTTGAATAAACTACATTATCCAACTCTTTTAAATATTTATCCATTTTTTCATCTACTAATATGCAATCTGTAATATTTACTTTTGCTATAATGTAACCATTTTTATAATTTAAATTATATTTTTTAAATTTAGAAATATTTTTATCAGGTACTTTACTAGCATGAATATATATTGGTCCCCTATAATTAGTTTTCCAAGTTCTAAATTCATACTTTTTATAGTTATTTACTATTAATGATGCATAAGGTTCTTTTATTGTTAATACTTTCATATAATCACCAAATTAATTATATCAAAAAATAGGACTTAATTAAGTCCTATTTTATATTATTACCAAACTTTTACTCTATCATCTTCACTTATATACATATCATCATTTTTCTTTATATTATATACATCATAGAATTTATCATTTGATGATAATACTGCATTAACTCTAATTTTATCTGGTGAATGAGTATCTTGTAATAAAAGAATTTTAGTATAACTATCTATATATTCACTTGCCCAAAACTTAGCATATGATGAGAATAATTTTTTATAGTCTTCATTAGTTGCACCTTTTTTCTTACTAATATTTACTATACAATTAACTGCTCCTAAGTCAGCTATATTCTCACCAACAGTTTTTTTACCATTAACATATAAACCATTTAATACTTCAAAATTATTATAATATTCTATTACTTCATTTTGAATATCTTTAAATTTTTCTTTATCTTCATTTGTCCACCAATCTACTCTATTGCCATTTTCATCAAATAAAGATCCATTATTATCAAAAGCATGAGTTATTTCATGTGCTATTATAAAACCTATACTTCCTAAATTTTCATAATATGAATTATTTAAATCATACATTTCAACTAATGCTGCTGGAAAATTTATAGAATTATCTAATGGATTATAATATGCATTAACTGTAGTCAATGAAAATTCCCAAGAATTAGTATCACTATTTAATTTACTTAAACTATAATCATTTAATACAGAATTTATACTTATAATATTTTCAATTAAATTACTTCCTTCTTCAAAACTCTTTAAATTATATAATTTACTATAATCATCAAACTTTTCAGGATATCCTACATTAACTTTCATATTTTTTAATTTTAATATTGCTTTTTCTCTTGTTTCTTTACTTAACCAATTTATATTATTAAAGTTTTCTTCATAATATGAAAGCATATCTTTTATCATATTTTCAATAAATTCTTTATTCTCTTTTGTAAAATATTTATTTGCATATATTTCATCTATATTTTCTACAAAAAAGCTACTTACATAATTTACTGCATCATCTTCTACATCATATTCATCTTCTATACCAAGTAAATCATTTTGAAAATCACTTATTAATTTTGAATATTCAACTGATGTAAATTGTGATAAATTTTCTAATAATTTAATTTTTTCATAATATTTTAATAAATCTAAATTATCATTTGTTAAATATTTATTTAATGTTTCATAATTACCTTTATCAACAATACTATAATATTCTTGATTATCTATTTTTAAACTTTTTAAATATTTATTTACATCTAAATTAGTATATATTTTTTGTAATTCATCTTTAGTAATTATGTTATATAAATTATCTACATTAGATAATTCTTCACTTTGTTTTGAATTTGAAGCTATATCAGTAAATAAATCATTTATTTTATTTGATATTTCTTTTGCTTCTTTAGTATCATAACCATATAATTTTAATAATTTAATTCTGTATTGTTTAATTAAAGCTAAATATCTACTATAATCATCGTTTACATAATAATCTGCATTCATTCCAAAATCAAAAGTTATTGGAGATAAATATATTATTTTTTTAGATGTATCTTTAAAATCACTTTCTACTTCAGCAATCATAAACATATCTATATTTAATGTTTTATCTATTTCAATTGCATTATTTATTAGTTCATTAATATTTTTTGAATTATCTATTTTATCAATATATTTTTGTAATGGTTTAAGTCCTAATTTATTTCTAGCTTCTGTATTTATTATATTATTATAAAATATATTTAAATTAGGATTAGTATTATTATTTCTTAATTCATCAATAATATCATTAATTTTATCATCAACTTTATCTTGTGCTAGTGTAAAATTGCTATATCCAAATTCATCTTCTTTTATGTCTGTTTTATCAAATAAATCTTTATTTATATAAGTATAATAATCATTTATTTCACCTTTATCAGAAAATATATAATAACTTATACCAATAGCAATAATAAATATTAATATATCACTTATTATCTTTACTAGTTTTTTCTTTTCCATAATATCACCTATAATGAAAATAATACTTTTTCTGATTTATATTGTTTTGAAATTAATATTATTAATACAATAATATATACAATTGATGATACAAACATAATAATTAAATATGTAGTATTTATATTTGATGAATAAATGTCATTAAGTATTAAACCTTGAGATATTAATGGAATAAATGAAAGTGTTAAATTTGTCTTTATACCAAACATTGGTAAAAACATAGGAATAGCAGGAATTAAATTTAATGATGCTAGTGAGCTATTAGCTTCTTTATAACTTTTTGCATTACTAGCAAGTGCAATTCCCATACCTGATAAAATTAAAGAACTAAATAATAAAATTACTAATGTTATTAAAACTTTTCCAAGTGAAATTGAAAATACTGTATTTTCAAACAATTCAACAAAATTCATTGTTACTATTTTTAAAGATGCAATACATAATGCAAAACATATAAATGCACCAACCAATGATGTTAAAAATATAGCTAAATATTTACCAAAAATAATTTCTTCACTTTTAAGTGGGAAAGTAAGTAATGTTTCTAGTGTACCTCTTTCTTTTTCACCAGCAGTTAAATCACCTGTACAAATTAGCACTATTGAAGCTATTGTTAAAATTATATAAGATAGTGAAAACTGAATTATAAAATTTGCTAAATAATTACTATTAGTATTTTCTTCATTAATTTCATGTATTTCATAATCAATAATATTATAAACATCATCTGGATCAATATCTTCACTTAATAAATAATTTTCTGATAAAAATCTATTGTAATTTTCTAAATAGGCTACTGCATTTTGACCAACAGCGCTACTAGACATATTAAGAGTATCTGCATATAAATCATACTTATTATCTGTTTTTAAAATATATAAATCTATTTCACCATTTTTATATGCTTTATCTAATTCTTCTTTACTATTATATTTTTTAGTTTTAAAATTTAATTCTGATAAAATACTCTGTTCATTCATATTTATATCATAATTAACTCCCATAACATTGGTGTTATCACCGCTCATCAAACCATCATATAAAAAAGCCATAAGGAATACAAACATTGGTGCTATAAATATAAGTCCAACTATTTTAGTTAAAGACTTTTTATCTCTTAATATTCCCCTCATTTCTTTTTTTAATATTAAAAATATATTTCTAAATTTCATTTTCTACACCACCAATCAAACTCATAAATGCATCACGTAAATTTGTTGTTTTAGTACTTTTTTCTATTTCTTTTGGAGAACCTGTTGCTATGATTTCTCCATGATGTATTAAGATAACCCTATCACAAATATTTTCTGCTTCTTCCATATAGTGTGTAGAATATAAAATACATTTTCCATTATTTTTTTCTTCTTTTACAAAATCTAATATTACTTGACTAGACATAATATCAAGTCCACTTGTTGGTTCATCAAAAATATAATATTTTGGACTATGTACAAGACATCTAGAAATACTAACTCTTTGTGTTTGACCAGTTGACAAATTTGATATTTTTTGTTCTCTAAAAGATTCCATATTAAATTTTTTAACTATTTCTTCTATTCTTTTATTTAATACTTCATTTGGAACTTCATAAAATTCTCCACACATTCTCAATAGTTCTACTGGTGAAATATCTTTATATAGTTTTGTATTACCAGTTAAAAATGCTATTTTATTTTTAATTTCTGTTTCATTTTTAGCATATGTAAGACCATCTATTACAACTTCTCCACTAGTAGGCTCCATAATTCCTGCAATTATTCTTAATAGTGTAGTTTTACCAGCACCATTTGGCCCTAAAATTCCAACAATTTCACCTTCTTTTGCATCAAAAGTTATGCCATTATCAGCATAAAATTCAATTTTCTTTTTTTTAGAAACATTTTTAATAAATTTCTTTTTTACGTCTTTTACTTCAATCATAAACTTCCCTTCCTACCTATTTTCTTATAAAATTATACTAAAAATTATTTTCTAAGTAAATCATTTTTAACAATAAAAAAAGATTAATTGAAAAAATCTTCCCATGGATCTTTTCTTTTTAATCTTTTGATTGCTTCTTTAATATCTATTTCATTTGGTTCTATTTTATCAAGTTCTCTATAACTAATTGGCATAGATACACTGCATTTATCTCTTAATCTTATTGAATATGGACATACACTAGTAGATCCCCTTGTATTTCTCACCCAATCTATAAATATTTTATTTTTTCTTTTAGATTTTCTTATATTACTTGTGTATTTATCTGGCCATTTTTCTTCCATTAAAACTGCTATTTGTTTTGATGTTTCCCTAAATTTTTTCCAAGTCATTTTCTTTTTAATTGGTACTACTACATGAAAACCTTTACCACCACTTGTTTTTAAATATGATTTTAATTTAAGTTCATCTAATATACTTTTTAAATCTTTAACTCCTTCTCTTAGTTTATCTATATCTAATTTTTCATCTGGATCTAAATCAAATACCATTATATCTGGAGTTTCTAATTTTCTAATGTTACTTCCCCAAGTATGAAATTCAAAGCTATTCATTTGAACTTCACTAATAAGTCCACTACTATTTTCAATATAGTAGTAATCTTCTTTTTTATTAGAATTATTTTTAATATTAATTTTTCCTATACCTTCATTTTTAGAATTTAAATGTTTCATAAAAAATTTTTCTTTTCCATTTGGACATCTAATAGTACTAACTATTCTATTTTTAATAAGTGGTATCATTCTTTTAGACACTTTATGATAATAAAGAGCAATATCTAATTTAGTTATTTTATCTTTTTTAAATATTATTTTATCTGGATGTGTTACTTTTATATCTTCTATTACTGAATCATTTACTGAAGTAACTTTATTTTTATTTTTATCATCTTCTTCTATTTCTTTCATAGTTCTATTAGTTCTAATACTTGTTTTAATTTTAGTTATATCACTAAATTCATTATATTCATCCCTATCTTTTATTAATAAATAATTATCATCTTTAAAATGAACTAGTGACCATTTTCCTTTTAATCTTTTTCCATATAATTTAAATTTAATAACTTTGAAATTAAAATTCTTTGGAAATTTAGTTATTTCTTCATAATATCCTTCATCAAATATCATAACACTCCCAGCACCATATTCACCTGCTGGTATACAACCTTCAAAATTTCTGTATGAATATGGATGATCTTCTACTTTAACTGCAAGTCTTTTATCTTTTGTGTTATATGATGGACCTTTTGGAACAGCAAAACTTTTAAGCACACCATTAAATTCTAATCTAAAATCATAATGATCTTTTCTTGCTATATGATGTTGTACTACAAATCTTAACTTTTTATGCTTTTTATTTACTTTTCCACTAGGTTCATTTGTTTTATTAAAATTTCTTTTTGAATTATATTTTTTCAAATTACTCATAAAAAATCACTCTTTATTAGTATGAGTGATTTATTTATTTTTATTACAATTCTACTTTACTTATATATTTAGATAAATAATTATTTTCTAGTATTAATTTATTATCTTTAATATCAAAAATAGAAATGTTTGGTATATTTATATCTTTACTTTTCTTTATAATATTATCTCTGTAATAAATTAGCTTACCATTTTTAATTTCATAAGTTCCATTACTTTCTTCTATATAATCAAATTTTAAATTTTTATTAACTTTTGCTACTCTTAAAATAATTCTAAATTCATTATTTTCTTTATTTGGAACTTCATCAAATAAATTAATAACTATTTTATTTATATCATCTTTAGTAGGATTTAATATATCTCCATTAATTGACATTAAATTTTCATTTATACCACGACGTTTTAATAGACCACCTAAATATTCTTGATACATTATCATTTTTTGTGTATTGCAGTAATCTCCAATAGATATTTGATAAGAAATATTACTATACAAAATATTATTTTTTACTTTATATTCTATAATTGAATAATCACTATCTTTATTATAATAATAAATTGTATCATTACATACAGAATACTTTAATGTTTTTAAATATTTTTTTATTTCACTTTCTAAAACATTAGAATTTCTAATATTTTTAAATGATATATTTCTTTCATTTATTTTCATCATAAATGACATTTTAGGAACTCCTATATTTAATTTTTGATTTTCATAATCATAATTATATTTTATAATTTTAATATTATATCCAAAATAAATATTTTTAATAATTAAAACTATTAATATTAAAATTAATATAGTGATAGGGAAAAATATTTTAAATAGCTTTCTTTTATTTTGTTTTTCTAATTTTTTCTTTTCATTTTCTAAAAGTATTCCAATATCTTCATCACTGTTTATATCTTGCAATATATCTGATAATTTTACTTCAAAAATATTTGATAATTTATTTAACATATCAATATCTGGTAAACACACAGCATGCTCCCATTTACTAATTAATGTTCTATCTACATTTAATAATTTTGCTAAATCTTCTTGGCTCATTTTTTTACTTTTTCTTTGCTCACTTATAAACTTAGATATTTTATTAATCATAATATCACTTCCTAAAAATAATTATATTTTAATTATTATTAAATTGATAGTGAATATTTTTCACATTATGAAAACAAAATAAATTTCAAGGAAATAATTGACTAAATCAATAATTTATGCTAATATTAATGACGTACTTTGAGATGGCGAAATTGGTGAAGTGGTTAACACGGTGGATTGTGGTCCCATTATGCAAGGGTTCGATTCCCTTATTTCGCCCCATAGTAAATTTTATACACATTTTGTGTAAAAAATAAAGGAGTTCATAATATTAAACATTATGAACTTTTTTTATGATAAAATATATAAAAGAAGAATTATTCTTTTAAATTAATCAATTAAGAAAGGAAAATTAAAATGATAGAAAAAGATAATGCTGAAAGGAAAAAAATTGTTATTTCTGGAAGTAGTAAATTACAAGAGAATCTTAAATATTGGATAAATTATTTTAAAAATTTAAACTATGAAATTCTTGATTATCCTAAATATATAGAACCATCTGAATATGAAAAGAATTTACCAATTGTTTATAAGAAATTTTATACAGCATTAGAAAATACTGATGTTTATTTTTTAATGAATGAAGACAAAAATGGAATTAAAGGTTATATTGGAGCAAGTTCAATAGCAGAACTTACCTATGTTGTTATATTAAATTTAATTCATAATAAAAATATTAAAATATATATTTTAAATATGCCAAGTGAAGAAGTTTTATCTTATGATGAAGTTAAACATTGGCTAGATCTTGGATGGATAAAAATTTTTGATAAAAGTAAAATAAGCAAAACAATTTAATTTTAAAACAGAAAAAGTAGACATTGTCTACTTTTTTATTATATATCTAAATGTCTTAATAATTCATCATCCATTTCATCTATTAGATATTTAGATAAATCAAATCCATTCTTTTTTGCTATTTTAATTAATTCATCATTAGAAGCTCTTTCTACATCACTTAAATCAACAACTGCCATAGGAAAACCTGAAAACATTGCTGAACCAAAATAATCTATTAAATCTTTTCTTAATTTTTCATAATCTATATCCATATTACTATTCCCTTTCTGTTTCATTATATAATATAGCTAATTTAATTATTTTGTCAATTAATCTCATATTTTGCCCTATCTGTTTTACAAAATTATCACCTAATGAATTTTTAACTTCTTTAATAGCAGTTTCTACATATTTTTCATCTAATTCAAATAATTCTAAATAATTTAATATAATATCTTGAATAAAATAGAAATCATATTTTTTTAATAGTGAATAAATTTTATTAAAATTATTTTCATCTAATGAATTCAAATAATCTTCTTCATAATTATCATATATTAAATCTATATAAGTTGAATTTAAATATTTTTCTAAAAACATTTTAAACACCTTTACCTTTTTGATTTTTTATATAATATTCATCTATAATTTCTTCAATTGTAACATGATATTTTTCTTTAAAATCTACACTACTCATAGAAAATATATTAATAAGTACTCCATTGTTATCTACAAATGGAATATTATTTGCTTTTAAAAATTCAATTTTAGAAATTAATTCTTGATTTGATATTCGTTTTAATATACTTTTATTTTTATTATAATCAATATTATAAGTTAAACAAGTATTTACTATTTCTTCTTGATTTTTTCTAACACCAAATACAAAGCCTATTGATTTTAACATATTTTGTTTTTCTGGGGATAATTTTGGAAAAGCACTTCTGTTAGTATTAATCCAAGTTCCTAAGGTAACTCCATTTTCATCATATGTATATCCATCTTTTGTTTTAAAATTTGCTGATATTAGTAAATTACCATAATGTTCATAATATTTCTTTGCGAGACTATAATTATTTTTCCATTGGTTTTCTGTAACATTAAATACAATACCTATTGATTTTAACAAATTTTGTCTTTCAGGAGTTAACTTTGAAAAATTCTGTCTTTGAGTACGAATCCAATATCCTAAACTAACACCATTTTCATCATATGTATATCCATCTTTTGTTTTAAATGTATATAGTATTAATAAATTACCATGATGTTCATAATATTTTTTTGCAAGTTCATAATTATTTTTCCACGCATTATCATTAACTTTATCTATAAAGTCTATTGATTTTAATAATTCTTGTCTTTCAGGAGTTAATTTTGAAAAATTCTTTCTTTGATAACTAACCCAATTTCCTAAGTTTACTCCATTTTTATCATATGTATATCCATTTTTTGTTTTAAAATTTCTTGGTACTAATAAATTATCATAATGTTCAAAGTATTTTTTTGCAAGATTATAATTATTTTCCCACATATTATCGTTAAAGTTTTCTATAAAACCTATTGATTTTAATAGTTCTTGTTTTTCAGGAGATAATTTTGAATAATTCTGTCTTTGAAGTTGAATCCAAACTCCTAAGCAAACTCCATTTTCTGAATATGTATATCCATCTTTTGTTTTAAAATTTGCTGATATTAGTAAATTACCATGATGTTCATAATATTTTTTTGCGAGACTATAATTATTTTTCCATTGATTTTCTATAACATTAGGTACAAAACCTATTGATTTTAATAGTTCTTGTCTTTCAGGAGATAACTTTGAAAAATTACTTCTTTGTGTACTTATCCAACTTCTTAAGTAAAATTTTCCATTTTTATCATAAGTATACCCATCATTTGTTCTAAAATTATATGGGATTAATGAATTACCATGATGTTCATAATATTTTTTTGCGAGATTGTAATTATTTTTCCATTGATTTTCTAGAACATTAGATACAAAACCTATTGATTTTAATAGTTCTTGTCTTTCAGGAGATAACTTTGAAAATCTCGTTCTTTGAGTATTAATCCATCCTCCTAAGGTAACCCCATTTTCATCATATGTATACCCATCTTTTGTTTTAAATGCAAATGGTATTAATAAATTACCATAGTGTTCATAATATTTTTTTGCGAGTTCATAATTATTTTCCCACCTAGTATCATAAACGTTTAATACAATATCAATTGATTTTAATAATTTTTGTCTTTCAGGGGATAAATCTGAAAATCTTTTTCTTTGAGTTTTAATCCACACTCCTAAGTTAACTCCAGTTTCATCATACGTATATCCATCTTTTGTTTTAAATTCAAATGGAATTAATGAATTACCATAGTGTTCATAATATTTTTTTGCGAGATTATAATTATTTTCCCATTTAGTATCATGAACACTCAATACTAGGTCTATTGATTTTAATAGTTTTTGTCTTTCAGGAGATAACTTTGAAAAATCCTTTCTTTGAGTATTAATCCATATTCCTAATTTAATTGTTCCACTTTCATCATATGTATATCCATCTGTAGTTTTAAAATTAATTGGTATTAGTAAATTACCATGATGCTCATAATATTTCTTTGCAAGGTAGTAATAATCTTCCCAAGTCATTGTTAATCTATCACTTACATATCTTAACATCTCAAATAAGTCTTGATTTTCTATTTCAATATCAAATGATGCATCTTTTAATTTTATGTTTCTTTTATTTTCTAAACTTTTACTTTGAAATTCTTTAATTCTATTTTTTAAATTATTTTCTAGTTCTTTAATATAATCATAGTTATTAGTTAAATCAATAACAACTGGCGCTATTAATTTTTCAATTAATTCTTCTTTTGTTTCAGTTTCTTTTACTAAGATATCTTTTGATTTACACATTTCTATTAATTCATCAATTGAATATTTTTCTAATTCATCAAACTTTTCTTTTGTATTTCCACGAACTGATAGAGCACGACCTAATTGTTCAAAATATACTATATCAGAAGTAGTGCCTCTTCCCATAATAACACCATCAATATTTGGGGCATGTACTCCTTCATTATATTGATTTATAGCAAACATTACACGAAGTTTATTTTTAACTGTTTTTCCATTTAAATCTATATCATCATAAAAAGCATCACGATTCTTTTTACCTTCTTTTCCCATATAACTAGTTGATGTATAAAATATTATGTCTTCTTCTTTTACAAATTCTTTAAACCACTTTAATGCTTCACTTTTTATTGTTTCTATATCATTTGTCTTTTCTTCAGACATAGGTGGACAGAAATAAATATATTTTCCATCTGGTTTTATATTTTTTCTTAAAATATCACTAATGCTAGGAGCTTCATGTATTCTTTTTTTTATATCAGATAAAAGACTCATAAGTTCTTTATATTCATGAGATTCCCTATCTAATTTTTGTACTCTTTCTTCTAATTTATTTTCTACATTAATTAAATTAATATAAGCACTTTTATATATTGGTTTTGGTAATATTCCATCTATCATGGCATCACATAAATCATATCTACTTTCTATTTTATTAGAAAATAATTCTTCTGTATCTGGATTTGCCATATCTCTTTCATAAGAAGTGCCTCTATCTCTTACTGTATATGCAGTCATACCAAATATTTTCATTTCAGGATGTGTTTCGATTAAAGTATTTATTCTTTGTCCCCATATAGGAGCTCCAATATGATGAAATTCATCAAGTATTAATAAATCACAATTAATATTTTTTATCTCTTCTCTATTTAATGAAATAAAGCTTTGATATGTTCTAAATTCTAAATTTGGAAAATCTCTTTCTAAATCTAAATTATTGTTATCTTTAATTATGTTTTTAATATGTTCTATTATTCCATTTGAAGGAACTACATAAACTACTTTTTTATCTTTATTTTCATATGCAAGTTCTAGTGCATTATATGATTTACCTGTTCCTGTAGCATGAACTATTCCTACTACATCTTGTCCATCATCAAATGCAGATTTTATTTTCTTATAGCTTTCAATATTATGATTATATAAACCAATTTTTTGATACTCACTACTATTCATTTTCTTCACCATCATATAATTCAATATCAGTAAAATGTTTACCTGATACATCTTTATCTATTATTAAAACAGTATCATCTTTCATTATTTTTGCATTAAATTCATTTGCTTCTAATTCTATATTTTTGATTTCGTTATTAACCATTACTTTAAAACCAATATTAGTTCTATCCATTACATCTAAAAGAGAACCATTTTTATATTGGTTTGGAATATAAACTTTAATTACCTTTCCTAATACTTCTTTCATTTTTACACGTCCTTTAATGCAACTACTATTTATTTAATTTTATCATAATTATATATATTTTAAAAGTAATTAAAAAAAACAACTAATAGTTGTCATTTCTTATACAGATTGTGTTTTACTTTTTTTATTCCTATTAAATATTAAAACAAGTACACCTACAATTCCACCAATAACAGCACCTATTAAAGCAGACTTTAAAACTCCACTAGTTATACTTTTTTCATATTCTTCGTTATATTTAAAAGTTATTTTATCAATAATATCTTGTGTACTTTTCTCTTCAGAAGAAGTAAAATCATTTATTTTTTGAACAAGTATTGAATAACCATATCCATTCATAACAGTATAATATTCATCTATGTTCACACTAGCAGTAGAATCATAATATTTAACATGTACATATTTATATTTATCTGTAGAATAAATATCATAATTATCAGCATTAAATCTTTCTTTTAGTGCTTCTCCAAGCTCATTTATTTCTTTAGTACTATATGTATGTAAATTATTAATGTCATCTACTTTTTTTATTCCTACAAATAATTCTAAAATATCTGATTTATCAGGACTATTTACTTTTACTGCATCCATATATATGTCTTTAGTATTCATAAAATTATTCATATATTCGTATGTTACTTCAAATTGTTCAAGCATAGGATTATCTTTAATATTATCTCTTGTAAATATAAACCAAGATGAATCATCCATATCAATAGAAAGATCTTTTAATGTATAAGTTTCAGCAAATACTGAAAATGGTATAAATAAAATACTAAATAATATTAAATAAATAATTTTTTTCACAATATCACATCCTTAATATATTTTAATTATATTATAATTTAAATTCTTACTCAAGTTTTTTATTTATAAAAATAGTATGTATTTTTTTACATACTATTTTCTATGTTTGCTTAATACCATTTGACTTTTTAATTTAGCAATTTCATAATCTTGAAGTTTATATTCAATTGGATCTGTATTAGAATCTTGAAGTGGTAAAATTATATGATCTAACATAATTAATCCATTTGAATCATGTTTTATTACATAATTATCAGATTTATATATATTTGTGTGTACAAAATTAAACTCATGTTTAGGACTTTTAAATATTAATATTTTTGATAAATCTTCAGGATCTCTACTTTTACATAAAGTAATAATATCATCTCTTTTATCATATAGTTTTTTATTTTTAACATCAAATCCATATGTTTTTAACATATAAAGTAAGAATGGTTTTCTTTGTTTTTTATTTAATCCTAAAATATCAAATCCATTATTTAAACATAAATCAATCCAAGATGCGATTAAAAGAGAACCAATATTTAGATTTCTAAATTCTTCTAATACTTTAACTCCAATAAAATCACTTGTTTTATTTTCATAATCTAAATAAAAATATATATAACCTTGTGGTACTAATTCACCATTTATTCTAGTATATGCTCTTATATAGAATTTAGGTTTATTAGATCCATCGTCTATAGCTTTTTTTATATAAAATTCATGACTATAATCACCTGAATAATAATCAGTATTATATAATACTTTTTTATCTTCTTCTAAAGCTCTAAAATCAAACATATTTTAACCCCCTTAAAAACAAATATGTACTACTTTAAAAAGCTTTTAAATTATATCATAAATTGCATAAAAAGTCAAATAAATAGGCACTTTACTATTAAATTTCTTTAATATTTTTTTACAATTTTATATTTTAAATTCTTCAAAGAAGTCGCTCATTGTTAGTTGTTTTTCTTTCTTTACAGGTTCTTCTTTTTTTACTTTTTCTTCTTTTGTTTCTTGTTTTATATTTTTATCTTCATCTTTTTTATTTTCTTCTAATGTTATATCAGTAAGTCTTTGTACTACAAATACATCATCAACATTCTTTTTAGTATATGAGTTACCAGTAGAAGTTTTATCCATTATACTAATATCACTTGATTTAATATATCCAATATTTTTATCAACTATACCAAATATACTCTTACTACTTGTATTAAATGCTTTAATAATAGTATAAGTTTTTGATTTAGGACTCTTAATAATTAGAGAACCTTTTTTAGCTCTAGATGTTGCTTCTATATCATTAATATGTATTCTCTTAGCAGTATTTCTATCTGTAAATATACTTAAATATTCTTTTAATTCACTTACTATAAATCCACTTACTACTTTACTTTTAGCATTTAATTTCATTGATTTAACACCACTTGTTTTAAGTCCTAAAACTGGTATTTCATCTGACTTGTATTTAAGTGCATAACCATCATTACTAATAAGTACTGCATAATCATTCATAGTTCTACTTACACTAACAAGTTCATCATCATCTTTTAATTTAATACAAGCAATTGGTTTTGTATAACGAGAAACTTGGAATAAATTAAGTGGAACTCTTTTTATCATACCATTTTTAGTAAATAATGTGATTAGTGATTCATCAAAATTATTAACTGCTATTGATTTAATAATTTTCTCTCCATCACTTACTTTAATTAAATTTGAAATATGAGTACCAACATCTTTAAATTTAGCTTCTGCTATTTCTCTTACTGGTACATATAAATAATTACCTAAGTTAGTAAATAGTAATATAGTATCTAGATTATTTACTTTATATAATCCTTCTATATAATCTCCTTCTTTAACAGCAGGATATTCATTTTCATTAGCACTAAACATTTTAATTGAATGTTTTTTAACATATCCAATTGAAGATACACAAACGATATAGTCTTCTTTACTAACCATATCAAGTTCATCTATTTTAATATCAGTTATTTCATCTTTAATAACTGTTTTTCTATCTTCAGCATATTTTTTCTTAATTTCTCTAAGTTCACTTTTCATAACATTTTTAAGTTCATTTTCATCATTTAAAATATGTTCACATTCTTTAATTAATTCTTTTAATTCTTTACTTCTATTCTCAAGTACTACAACATCAGTATTAGTAAGTTTATATAATTGTAACATTACTATTGCTTCTGCTTGATCTTCTGTAAATTTATATTTATCAACTAAATTATATTTAGCATCTACTTTATTTTTACTAGCTCTAATTGTTTTAATTACATCATCTAAAATAGATATTGCTTTAATAAGACCAGATACAATATTAAATTCTTTTTGATAAGCTGCAAGATCAAATTCTGTTCTTTTAGTAATTACTTCTCTAAAATGATCAATATAAGCATCTATTATTGGAATAATACCAAGTGTTTTAGGAGTTCTATTAACAATAGCTACCATATTATAGTTATATGATACTTGTAAATCAGTATTTTTAAGTAAATAATTTAATATTAATTCTTTATTAGCTCCACTTTTTAAGTCAATTGCAATTCTAAGTCCTTCTCTATCTGTTTCATCTCTTACTTCAGAAATTCCTTCTATTTTTTTATCTATTCTTAGTGAATCTATTTTTTGTACAAGTAATGCTTTATTCACTTCAAAAGGAATTTCAGTAATTATAATTTGTTCTTTTCCTTTTTCTTTTTTAAATTCAGTTTTACTCTTAACAATTATTTTTCCTCTACCTGTAGTAAATGCATCAATTATACCTTCTCTTCCTTCAACTATACCACCAGTTGGAAAATCTGGTCCTTTTACTATTTCTAATATAGTATCAAGTCTACAGTTAGGCGAATCTATTCTTTTAATGGTTGCATCAATTATTTCACCTAAATTATGTGGTGGAATATTTGTTGCATATCCAGCACTTATACCATTTGAACCATTTACAAGTAAGTTTGGAAATTTAGCTGGTAAAACAGTTGGTTCTAAAAATCTATCATCAAAGTTTGGTGCCCATTTTACAGTATTCTTTTCAAGGTCACCAAGTAGTTCTTCACTAATATGAGCAAGACGTGCTTCAGTATAACGATAAGCTGCTGCTTGGTCTCCATCCATAGAACCATTGTTACCATGAATATCAATTAGTATAGTATTTTGTTTCCACCATTGACTCATTCTAACCATTGCATCATACACACTAGAGTCTCCATGTGGATGGAATTTACCTAAAACATCTCCTACTGTTGCTGCACATTTAATATAGCCTTTATCCCAAGTATTACCTGCTTTATACATAGCATATAAAATTCTTCTTTGAACTGGTTTTAAACCATCTCTAACATCAGGTATTGCTCTATCTAAAATAATTTCTTTAGCATATTTTCCAAATCTATCACCCATTATTTCTTCTAGAGCAAAATCTTGAATTCTTTTTAATATATCGTTTTTCATATTTCACCTACTAATTTCTATAATCGTCTTCCATTGTAAATTCAACATTTTCATTAATCCATTCTTTTCTAGGATCAACTTTATCACCCATAAGAACACTTACTCTTTTTTCTGCTAGAGCTGCATCTGTAATATTTACTCTAATTAAACTTCTAGTTTCAGGATTCATTGTAGTTTCCCATAGTTGTTCTGGATTCATTTCACCTAAACCTTTATATCTTTGAATTGAAGCTTTACCTGTATTTTGTGATTTTATTTCATTTAATTCATCATCTGTATATGCATAAAATCTTTTCTTACCATAATCTATTTTATATAGTGGTGGAAGAGCAATAAATAGTTTACCTGCTTCAATTAATGGTCTCATATATCTATAGAAGAATGTTAAAAGTAATATTTGAATATGTGCTCCATCAACATCAGCATCTGTCATTATAATTACTTTATCATAATTAGATTCACTCACATCAAAATCTTGACCTACACCTGCTCCAATTGTATAAATCATTGTATTTATTTCTTCATTTTTAAATAGTTCATCCATACTTGCTTTATCAGCATTTATAACTTTTCCACGAAGTGGAAGTATTGCTTGGAATTTTCTATCTCTTCCACCTTTAGCAGATCCACCTGCAGAATTTCCTTCGACTAAGAATAATTCATTAATTTTAGGATTCTTACTTTGAGCTGGTGCTAGTTTTCCTGATAAATTCTTTTCTATTTTACTTTTATTTTTACCATTTCTAGCATCCATTCTTGCCTTTCTTGCTGCTTCTCTTGCTATTTTACTTTTAAGTGCTTTATCCATTATAGAAGATGCTGTTTCTTTATTTTCTTCTAAATAGTAACTTAGTTTTTCATACACAAGACTTTCAACTACATTTCTAGCTTGTGGAGTTCCAAGTTTTCCTTTAGTTTGACCTTCAAATTGAAGTAAACTTTCTGGTACTTTTAAACTAATAATTGCACTAAGTCCTTCTCTTGTATCACTACCATCAAGTGCATCACTACCTTTTAAAAGATTATTCTTTTTAACATAATCATTGAATACTTTAGTAAGACCAGTTTTAAATCCTACTTCATGAGTACCACCATCAATAGTTTTAACATTATTAACAAATGACATTATATTTTCATTATAGCTATCAGTATATTGAAGTGCTATATCTACAACAATACCATTTTTTTCACCATTAAAACTTATTACTTTATGTAATGGTTCTTTTCCTTCATTTATATATTCTACAAAAGATACAAGACCATTTTCATAACAAAATACACTTTGTTTTTCATCTTCTTCATCAATAACTTCCATTGTAAGTCCATTGATTAAAAAAGCACTTTCTTGCATTCTTTCGCATATAGTTGTATAACTAAACCTTGCATTACCAAATATTTCTTCATCTGGATAGAATTCTACAGTTGTACCTGTTTGTCTAGTATTACCAATTTCAGTAAGTGGTGTATCTACTTTACCACCATCTTTAAATGATATTTCATTTATTTTTCCATCTCTATAAATTGTTACTTTCATCCATTTTGATAAGGCATTAACAACAGAAGATCCAACACCATGAAGTCCACCAGATACTTTATATCCAGAATTTTCAAATTTACCACCAGCATGTAATACAGTAAAAATAACTTCTGGTGTAGATTTACCAGAAGGATGTTTTCCAGTTGGAACTCCACGACCTTCATCTTTTACTATAACACTACCTTTTTTAGTAAGAGTTACTGTTATTTTATTTCCATAACCATTTATAGCTTCGTCAATTGCATTATCTACAATTTCCCATACTAAATGATGAAGTCCTCTTTTATCAGTAGAACCAATATACATACCAGGTCTTTTTCTTACTGCTTCAAGTCCTTCTAATATTTTAATTGATTTTTCATTATATTCTGCCATCTTTTCACCTTATCTTCTCTAATCATTATACAAAAAAAAATAAAAAGTGTAAACATTACTTTACACTTTTATAAGTCAAGAATTTCTATATTTTCATCTTGCTTTTCAGCTTGTTTTGCTTCTTGAATTTCATTTTCTGTTTTAAGTAAATCTTCTATACTCATAGATGGTTTATTATCTTCTACAATAGGATTATATACTTCTTCTACATAAGTAGGTTTATTAACATCAATTTTTGTAGGATTATCTGCTAATATATCTATTTTTGATGCTTTATATTTTTCTGGCTGTTCAATAGTATCAAATTCACTTTTAAATATTGAGTCAATGGCAGTTTTTGCTTCTTCTTCATTTGAAGGTAAAGCTTGTGGTGTTGCTTCTTCATTAGTCATTAAACTAATCTTTTCACCTCTTGCATTATCAAGAGCTTTAAAATATTCTTCATCACTTACTTTATATTGTTTATTACTAAAACAAAGCATTGGATAAAAAACTATTGGTAATAAAATAAGTCCAATCTTATTTCCAGTACTACAATTAAAAACTACTCCTAATTTATATGACATAAGAATTAATGCTACTAAATTAATAACAGGAATAAAAAACAATATTCCAAAGAACGTTGATACATCTACAATTTCCAACATTGTAAATAAATTTAAAATAGGATAAAAAGCTGTTTTTTCACCTTTAGATGCTTTTTTGAATAGTTTATTTCCGCCTACCATAATAAGTAAAGATCTTCCAAGTGATAGTAGCCATATCATTATTACTATTCTAAGAATTAACTTTGATGTAGCAACTGACATAAGTTTTTCCTCCTATTCTCATTATAATGATACTATATTTATGTATTTTTTGCAATTATTTTAATAAAATATCACTTTTTTTTAAAAAACAGTTGCAAAATACAAAAAAATATTATAAAATGATAAAGAAACCGAGAAAACGGCATTTTATGGGCTTGTAGCTCAGCTGGTTAGAGCGTTCGTCTGATAAGCGAAAGGTCGATGGTTCAAGTCCATTCAGGCCCACCATTTATTTGGCCCGTTGGTGAAACGGTTAACACACACGCCTTTCACGCGTGCATTTATGGGTTCAAATCCCGTACGGGTCACCATTTTGTTAATTAAACTCCTAATAAGGAGTCTTTTTTTTATGAAAAAATAAACAAATAAAAAAGAATTATTAAAATTCTTAATTAAATTTAATTGATTTTTTTATTAAACTTAATGATACCCCATCTTGATGTAATGAAGAAATCATTTCATTTATTGTATTTATTCTATCTCTAATAATTTTCATATTATTAGATAATTTATTATTAAGAACATCTACTAAATTAATATTAGCTTCAATATTACTTTTTCTTATATAATATAAAATATCTTCTGGTCCATATATCATCCCTATTTCATAATTATTATTATCATATGATACATAATATTTTTCATTTAATTCACATACATAATTTATTTTTACATAATTATTTACTATATTAAATAACTTTTCAACATTTAAATTTTCAATACTACTTACAAAATTCTTACTTGTAATATCATTTATTACTTCTAAATTCATTTATTATCTACCTCTAATACTACTTAATTCTTCTTCATAATAATTATTATTTAAATAACTTTGATACATTTTTTGATTATAACTTTTTTTAAATTCTTCTTCTATTAAAATTAATTTAGTTAAAATTGATTTATATTCACTTTCAACCATAAATTTTCTATATTTATTAATAATTATTCCTTTTAATCTATTTATTTCATCAAGAACCATACCTGTATCATCTTCTGTAGTTCCTTCATCATTTAAAATACGTAACATAAATTTGATAATTTTATCTATTTTTCTATTTATTCTTTCTTTAATAAATGCATCTTGTAAATTAGAATCTACTAAAACAACTTCTTTTGCTTTTATTGATACACTACTTGATTCATTTTTAGGACTAATATTAAGTCCTGTTATATTAACATTGTAATACATTAACTTTACATCTTCATTATTTTTTTCAACTATGTATTTCATATAACCACCCTTATAATAAATCGTCTCTGTATTCCTTTGTTATTCTTTTTCTCTCACTATCCCTAAATTCATTTATTAATTTATGATTTCCACTAAGTAATACTTCAGGAACTACCATACCCCTAAAGTCTCTTGGTTTTGTATAAACTGGATAATCAAGTAAATTATCATTAAAACTTTCATATTCTAAACTAGTACTTGTAATAACACCATCAATTAGTCTAATTACTGAATCACTTATCATCATTGCTGGAAGTTCACCACCAGTTAATATAAAGTCTCCAATTGATATAAGTTCATCAGCAAGAGTATAAATCCTTTCATCAAATCCTTCATAATGACCACATATAATAATTAAATGTTTATAATTTTTTAGTTCATATGCTTTCTTCTCATTATAAGTTTTTCCTCTTGGTGTTAATAATATAACATGTGAGTCTTTAGTTCTAATACTTTCTACAGCATTAAAAACTGGTTCACACATTAATATCATACCACCACCCCCACCAAATTGATAGTCATCAACTTGATTATTTTTATATGGTGTATATTTTCTAATATCTATAATATTAATTTCTACTTTATTTTTTTCTATTGCTCTTTTAATAATACTTTCTGTTTTAAAACCATCAAACATATTTGGAAATAATGTAAGTATATCTATTTTCATAAAAACACCTCAATTCCACTCATATATATTGATTTATTAGCTTTATCTATTTTAGTAATAAAATCTTTATGATATGGAATAAATTTATCATTAACTTTAATTACTTTATTTCCATTATCACATCTATATTCACTTATTACTCCAATTAATTTATTATTATTGTATACACTCATACCAACAAATTCACTTTCAAGTATTTCATCATCTTTTAATTTTAATAATTCTTCATCAATATATACCCCATCACCTTTATATTTTAACACATCATTTATATAATCAATACCTACAAATTTTACCATATCAAATTGTTTATGATGTCTATATGTTTCAATTACTTCAGGGGATTTAAATTGTCCAATATATAATGTATTACCTTTTATAAATACTCTATTTTTAAATTCAAAATTACTAATTATTCTAACTTCTCCTTTAAGAGCATGAGTATTTACTATTTTTCCTATATAAACATATTTCATAAATTACCTCTTATACATATGATATAAAATAATTCCACAAGACACCCCAACATTTAAACTTTCACATGAATTATTCATATCTATTCTTACTATGTCATCACATTTATCTAATATATTTTTACTTACGCCATTACCTTCATTTCCAAATACTATTGCATATTTATCTAATATTTCTAATTCTTCTAAACTTTTAGATTTTTGAAGAGATGTTCCAATTAATTTAATACCTTTTGATTTAATTTTATCTAGTTCTTCATCAATATTTCCAATTATAATATTTATATTATAAATCATACCACCAGTACTTCTTAATACTTTTTCATTATAAGGACTTACACTATTTTTAGAAAAAATAATTGTATCTACTCCAAAAGCTACAGAATTTCTTACAATAGTACCTGCATTACCAGGATCTTGCACATCATCTAAAATAACAATTTTATTACCAAGTTCACTTTTATTAATATATTTTGATACTCCAATTAATCTTGGAGTACTTTTTAAATCACTAATACTTTTCATAACATCTAAAGTTACATTATCATAAGGAAAATCAAATTTAACATTTTCACCATCTAAAACATACAATTCTTTTAATAAATTATTTTTAATAGCTTCTTCTATTAAATTTTCTCCTTCTATTACAAAAAGATTTTTACTATTAGAATATTTTTTATCTAATAATTTTCTTATTTCTTTTATTCTATTATTATCTTTAGATGTTATTAACATTTTATTCCTCCTTTAAAACAATTTGATTTTGTTTATAATTTGGTTTATATTTTTTTACATATTTCCAAAACATTCTAGAATGATTAAATTCTAAGAAATGACAAAGTTCATGTACTACAACATAATCAATTTCATCAACACTATATTTAATTAATTCAAAATTTAATTTAATTAATTTTTCTCTTTTATTACAATATCCCCATTTTCTTTTCATTTTACCAATTAATACTTTTGGATAAGGAATATCTTCTTCAAATAAATTATAACATACTTTTACTCTATCATTAAATATTCTTTTAGCTTCATTCTTTAAAAATGTATCTAAATATTTTTTATCTTTTACAAATACTTTATCTTCTACAAATTCTATTTTAGATACTGTATTTAATATTATTACATCATATTTATTACCTAAATAATAAAATTCTTCTTTCTTTTGTTCTTTTTTTTGAAGTCTATTATATGAATCTATTATTGAATCTTTATTAGATTTTATAAATGATAAAATCATTCCTTTAGTAACTAAATGATTACAAGAAATATATATACCATCTACTTTAACTCTTAAATACATATTTTTAATACTTTTACGAGTTATATAAACATTAAAACTTATATTATCTAGAACTATTTGCATAATAAACCTCTAAATAAATTATAACACTTACTATAGTAATTTATCAAAAAAATATACATATTTTATAATTTAAAAAGCAAAAAAAAGAAGTTCAAATGAACTTCCTTAATTTTATATTTCTTCTCCTACACCTTCAACTGGTTGTTCTTCCCAAACAGCTTCTAAAGTAGTATCTTTATTTTCTTCTGGTTTATAATCATCAGGTACTACTTCTTCTGTTACTTCTGTTTTTGGTTCTGGTGTAGTTGTTTGTTCTAATGGCTCACTAACAGGTTCTGTAACTGTTTCAGTAGTAGGTTCTGTATTTCCTTCACTTACTACTTCTGATCCATTTACTTCAGATTCTGTAGTTGGCTCAGTAGATTGAGCTTCTACTTCATTTGTATTTGGTAATACTTCATTATCTACGATTGGTGCTGTATCACCAGATACTTCATCTGAAACAACTTCATTATTTGCTCCTGTTTCTGAAGCAGTAGCTACATTATTTTGATTTGTAGAATCTTCTAAAGGTTCAGTTTCAGTTTCTTTCCAACCCTTAAATACTTTTTCTTTTTCTTCTACATTGTCTCCAACTTGTGGATTATATCCATTTGCTGATTTATTAGCAACATCACTTAATTTAACTTCATTTTCTTCTAATGTTTCTTTATCATCAGCAACAACTTTTTTACTATTAAGTGTTTCTTCATCAACTGGAACAAAGTATGTTGGTACTTCCATTCCAAGTTCATCAGGAGTTGGAAGTTCATATTCATCTAATTCTTCTTTATTATATCCAACTACTACTTCTTCATCTCCACTTTTGTATACTACTCTTGCAAGTCCACATACTGCATATAATGATTTATCTTCTAAATCTTCTTTTAATCTTAAGTCTGAAGTAATGTTATTACTATCAATAGTACTAGCCCATCCTAGGAATTTTTCATTAGTACTACAATAAGCATCATTTCCACTTTGAACAGCATAACTATCAAGTGTATCTTTAGTTACTTCATCACGACTTACTTCTTTTCCTTCATAATCATAATAATATACATTTAAATGGTCTACTAAATTAGCAGTTAAATGTATTTGATGATCTTTATTAGCATAAGAAATTATATCTCTTGTAAGTTTAGCAACTTTATTATTATTTAGATACCATCCTTTAAATATTCCTTCATAACTTAATGGTTCACTTAATGTAATATTTCCATCTTCAACTGTATAATCAGTTGGATTGTTACTATATTCACTATAAATAATTTCATAATGAATTAATTCACATGACATATAAATTTTATTATTTCCAGTAACTGGTTTATTAAAATTATATTCATTTGTTAATTCTTCATCAGTATAATATTTACAATTAGTGTAACCTTCTGGAGTATATTTACTTACCTTATTTCCTTTCTTTACTGTTTTTACATTTTCGTATCCATTCATATAGAATGTAACATTATATTTAGTAGTTTCATTAGTTTTAGTTGATTTTACAGCTACAACTTTTTCTACTACTTCTTCTTCCTCTTTATTCTCTTCTTCGTCTTGTGGCACTACTATAGTATCATCTGGTTTCTTTGGTTCTTCAATTTCTTTTTCTTCTTTTTCACAACCAACAAGAAGACCAATGATTGTAGCAACAATTACTAATATTGCTATTACTATAAAAACAATTAATCTTTTATCATCTTCTTCATCATCTAAGAAGTCTTCTACTTCAGAAACTTTTTCTTCATGAACTTTTGTTTTTTCTTCATGTACTTTTGTTTTTTCTTCATGAATTTTTGCTTCTTTTACTTCTTTTACATGAGAATTAGAAGGTTTATTATTTGTTTTTTTAGCATTGTTTTTCTTAGTAGTACTTTTGCCTTCTTTCATCTTACCCTCCTTTAATAGTAGTTATTTATCTTACTACCCTAATAATCATTATAATTACGAATTATAATAAAATCAACTTTTACTGTAAATATTTTGTCAAATTAAAAAAGAGTTATTGCAAACTCTTAAAAATCTCTATTTCTTAAAAATGCTGGCATTTCTAATTCTTCATCTTCTTCAGGAATTTCTTGAACAACACTTTTATCTCTTTCACCTTCAATAGATCGATATAATGGTTCAGTTGAATCTTCAAATCCAGTTGCTATTACTGTAACAATAATTTCATCTGTTAATGATTCATTTATAACTGCTCCAAATATAATGTTAACATCTGTATTAGCAACAGCTCTTACAACTTCTACTGCATCTTCTGCTTCAAATAATGTCATTGAATTACCACCAGTAACATTTACAATACAATCAGTAGCTCCATTTATAGTTTGTTCTAAAAGTGGACTACTAACAGCTTGTTTAGCAGCTTCAACAGCTCTATTATCTCCAAAACCAACACCAATACCAATAAGTGCGTCTCCTCTATCTTCCATTACTGTTCTAACATCTGCAAAGTCTAAGTTGATAAGTCCAGGAACACTAATTAAGTCAGATATTGATTGAACACCTAATCTAAGTACATTATCAACTTCTTGGAATGCAGCATTAAGTGGTGTTGATCTATCTATTAAATCTCTTAATCTATCATTTGGTATTACTACTATAGTATCTACATGTTTTCTTAGTTCATCTAGTCCAACTAAAGCATAATCCATTCTTTTTTTACCTTCAAATTTAAATGGTTTTGTAACAATTGCAACTGTTAAGCATCCTAGATTTTGTGCTATTTCTGCTACTACTGGAGCTGCTCCTGTACCAGTTCCACCACCAAGTCCACAAGTAACAAATACCATGTCTGCTCCTCTTAGTGTATCTTCAATCTCTTCTTTAGTTTCAAGAGCTGCTTCTCTTCCAACTTCTGGTCTAGTTCCAGCACCTCTTCCTTTAGTGATTGTTTTTCCTAATTGAATTTTATGGTCAGCACGAGATACATCTAACACTTGTTGATCAGTATTAGCAACAATAAATTCAACTCCTTTAAGACCAGAATCTATCATTCTATTTACTGCATTACATCCACCACCACCGATACCAATAACTTTAATATCAGCAATTTGATTCATCTCTAATTTGTTATTCATATTTCACTCCTTAATTATTGAAAAAGTATCCATATATTTTTCCAAGTATTGAACTATTACTTCCTCTTCTATTATTAATTAATTCACTTTGTTCTTGTTCATCTATTGTATATGCAAGTTTATTTCTAAAAGATAATTTATCGTGATAATATTTGATAAAACCTAAAGCACTTGAATATTTATTATGTCTACATCCTATTTCTTTTACTTTAAAGCTTTGTTTATCTTCACCAAATACTTCACTAACTACTAAATTAAAATCATTTAATTCACTAGTTCCCCCTGTAATTATTATATAACTAATTTCCAACTTTGTTAAGATGTTAATTTGTTTTTTAGCTAGTTCTAATATTTCTTTAACTCTTGAATATATTATCTCACTAGCTTCATATTGATTAATTTTAATATTTTCTTCACTGTTTGTCAACATTTCTTCATTCCAAGATGTTGATGCATTTCTTTTATGAGCAAGTGCAAATTTCTCTTTAATTTCTACTGCATCTTTTCTACTTATATCGTATATATAACAAATATCTCTATCTATACTTTTACCACCAATTTCTATATTTTCTGTATCAATTAATATACCTTTTTTAAATATACTAACTTCTGTTTTTTCCATTCCAATATTTATTACTACACTATTTTTATTATCAAATTCTTTAGTTTTAAATTCAAAATAATCAGCTACACTTCCAAAATTTATATCAACTACACTTACTCCAATATTTTCAAGTAATGATACTGCTGTATATACATTCTTTTTTGGAACTAAACTAAGTACTGCCTTACATGAAAGTTTACTTGCTTTCATACCTTTTGGATCTAGTACTTTAGTATTATCATCAACAATAAATTCAACTGGTGTTATTGCTATAAACTCTTTATTAGTTGGTACTTTATTATACACACATGCTTGAAGAGTCCTTACAATATCAGCACTAGTAACAATACCTTCTGGATTAGTAATAGTACTCTTACCTTCTGTTGTTAAAAATTCTGCATAATATGATGGCACTATTAGTATTACTTTATTTATATTTATACCAAGTGTTTCTTCACATCTTGAAAAGCATTCTTTTATTGATATTAATGTTTCTTCAGGATTCACTATAATTCCTTTTTTTACCCCTTTAGATTTTACTTCAGATACAGATAAAACATGTACTTCATTTTTATAAACTTCACCTACGACTAATTTAACTGTAGATGAACCAATATCTAAGCTAGAAATAATCTCTTTCATGTATCCTCCTTATAATCTATTAACATTATATCAAATATGTAATTTTTTTTAAAGTTTATTTATTCTTCTTTAAATTCTACTTCATTAAATAAATAATTTATATTGAAATTATAATATGGTGTTATATTATTGTTTACTGAATTATAATTTACAGTAACATTTAATTTTTTATCACTTCCACCTTTAATAATTTCATCTCTAGGAATAGAAACTGATATATTTACATTATCTAAGTCAACATTAGTATCTATATTACTAAATGAATAATTACTTACATATACATCTTTATTTCCAATATTTTTTAAATCTAAACTAAATGTAATTGTCTTTTTTAAATTAGGTATTTCTACATGTATAGAATCATTATCATTATCTACTTTTACTAGTACATTATCATCATTTATTATAGTATTAGAAAACATTATATCATAATATTTTTTAATAAAATTACTAGTTCCCTTTTCACTATTATTAATAACTAAAAATGTTATAGTTGATGTAACTACTAATAAAATAAAAACTACAACCATTATAATATAGTATACTTTATCTTTCATATAACTCCTTTTCTATCCTATAAAATATAATACCATAAAAACACAAAAAAAGCATTAGTTTTCCTAATACTTATTTTGTTAAAGATACAACAGAGGTTGAAGATGCAACTTTTAATAATTCTTCATTTGTAAGATTATCCCCAATTATATAATAATCTTTTCCATCCATTGACCAATTTAATGATGTTTCTGTTAAATTTCCAAGTACATTCTCATAAAATACTAACTCTCCTGATGATGTTGTTACTTCAAATTCGTCTGGACATGCAGATGCTTCTTCTATTAATATAAATGATTTATCACCTGTAAATGTTAATATAACTCTTTCAGCTTCATCAGTTTTAACAGTTTCTTCACTTTTAAATTTAGTACCTGTTGGTAAATACATAGGATATACTATTTCATCTAATGTATTTGATGTATTTACTTCTTCTTCACTTGCACTACTTTCTACTTCAAAGTAATCATCATCAAGTTTACTACCAAATTCTATTTTAGATATTTTAAATGTAATATTTTCTGTTCCATTTTTATCATATACTTCAACCATTTCTGGTATCATATCTTTATTAAATGTTATTTTTTGACTTACAAGTGCGCTATTATTTGGATAATTTACTGTTGATGATAATAAATATTTTTCATCACTCTCTTCAAATACAACATTAGAGTCATTCTCTAAATCTTTAAGAAGTGATGATAAGATGTATGCTTGACTACTATTAAAAGGCCATTCACTTTGAAACTTAAAGCTTTTATTTAAACTTGGTGTCACAACTATAACTCACCAAAGTTTTAAACTTCTATCCTTATTATATAGTATCTTATTTTTACTAATTTTAATTACTTTTTT
>CANRCX010000017.1 GCA_947629235.1 uncultured Bacilli bacterium
TTTCAACATAAAAAAGTATTTTCCTTAAAATAAAAGACAAATAAGTTATATATTTTACCTATTTGTCAACAGTCTGAAGCATTCAAATGAATGCCTTTCTATTATCCTAAAGTTTGTGATGCTTGATTAATCTTAGATTCTCCAGAAGCAGTATCACTACTAGCTCCAGAAAGAATATTAGCAAATTGATTAATAAGATCAACATATTCATCTAGTTTTGGTTTTAATCTATTATATGATGCTCTGAATGTTTCACTTGAATCTCCAAAGAAAACATCATCAGCTCCAGCTCTTCTAATAGATTCTCCATATTGGTCAAAATTAGAGTCTACTCTAGCTGCGTCGCTTCTTAATTTTTCAACTGTTGAATTTACTTGACCATATTCAATACTGATTGTTTCATTTGATTTGTTATTCATTTTTATCCTCCATAATTAATTTTATATCTATCTGCTATACCTGCATCTGTATCAGCTCCAGTTTTAGCAGCAAAGAATAGAAAATCTGAAAATTTCCTTACATTTTGTAATAAGTCAGCTATATCTTCCTTTGTTTGAAATATTTTACTAGCAATAGTTCTTGCTCCAGGTGAATTGAAACCATTATTTAACATGTTTTCAATTGTAGCATAAACTTCATTAGTATCTCTTACAAGTTCTGCATGAATATTCTTTGTATGATTTCCTTCTTGTATTAATGATGGTGGGTCTAAAGTTAATCTTCCCATAAATTTCCTCCTTTATTATTTAACTTATATTAAAAATATAACACTTTTTTTTAATTATGTAAATATTATTTACATTTAATTAACAAAAAAAGAACAACTAAATTATTTAGTTATTCTTAATACTTTTTCTTTTCTATATTCTATTTTTTTACCACATATAGGACAATATTCTATTGGATATAGTTCTTTAATTACTTCTTTATTTATATTAAAATATGTATCTTCTACTACATCATTTGCTAAACAAAGAGTACCTTCTTCTACATCTTGATTTGCATATAGTGATAAATTATATCCTTTTTTATATGGTAAGATATTACCAATTAACATTAATTCATTTATACATTTGCAGTTATTTATTGCGTCTTTCATTTTAATCTTCCTTATGTAATTCCTCTATTATTTTTTCTATTTTAGCTCCATATTCTATTGATTCATCAAATATGAATTTAAGTTCTGGAGTATGTCTCATTATAAGTCTTTCAGCAAGTAAACTTCTAAAGAAACCTGCTGCATTATTTAAATCATGTTCTACTTTTTCTCTACTATCTGTAGTTGTAAAATATACCTTTGCAAAACTTAAATCATTTGATACATCTACATCTGTAATAGTAACATGTTTAAAATCTTCATCTTTAGCATCTAAAAGTAATATGTTACTAAGTTCTCTTTGAATATCAGAACCAGCTCTTTCTCCTTTTAATTTACTCATCTCTTCACTTCCCTATTTTCAAACACTTCGATAACATCTCCTTCTTTTATATCAGGGAAATTATCTACTATAATTCCACAATCATATCCAGCTTTAACTTCATGTGCTTGATCTTTTTCTCTTTGAAGAGATGCAATTTTAGAAGTTGCAAGTACAATACCATCTCTAATTACTCTACATGGTGTATTTACTCTTACAATTCCACTAGTAACATGAGAACCTGCTATATTTCCAACTTTTGAAAAATGGAATAATTGTCTTACTTCTACTTCTCCAATTACTACTTCTTCATATTCTGGATCAAGCATACCTTTCATTGCTGCTTCTATTTCTTCTACTAATTTATAGATAATGTTATATAGTCTTATTTCAACTTCATAGCTTTTAGCAGTTTCTTTTGTTTCTCTTGATGGACTTACATTAAATCCAATAATTATTGCATTAGATGCATTAGCTAAAACTACATCACTTTCAGTAATAGTTCCAACTCCACTTCTAATAACATTTATTTTAACACCTTCAACATTTATTTTTAAAAGTGCATTTTTAACTGCCTCTTCACTACCTTTAACATCAGTTTTAAGTACTATATTTATTTCTTTTCTTCCTTCTTTAATAGAATCAAATAATTCTTCTAAACTTAATGCTTTATGAGCAAAACGTTTACTCTTTTCGGCTTCTTTTCTCTTAATAGCAACACTTCTTGCTTCTTTTTCACTTTCAAATGCCATGAATTTATCTCCAGCAACTGGTACATCTTCAAGTCCAGTTACTTCAACTGGTTTAGAAGGTTCTGCAAATACTACTTCACGACCTGTATCATCTCTTAGAGTTCTTACCTTTCCATGATTAGTTCCAACTACAATTGGATCTCCAAGTCTTAATGTTCCATTTTGAATTAATAGTGTTACAACAGGTCCTTTATTTTTATCAAGTTTAGCTTCAATTACTGAACCACTTGCATATCTATTAGGATTTGCTTTTAATTCTAATACTTCACTTAATGCATTAATATTATCAAGAAGTAAATCTACTCCTTCACCTGTTTTAGCACTAATTTTTACAAATATTGTGTCTCCTCCCCATTCTTCTGGTGTAAGACCTAATTCTGATAATTCACTCATTATCTTATCAACATTTGTATTTGGTTTATCTATTTTATTAACTGCTACTATAATTGGTACATTAGCAGCTTTGGCATGATCAATTGCTTCTTTAGTTTGAGGCATAACCCCATCATCAGCTGCAACTATTATTACAACTATATCTGTAACACTAGCACCTCTTGCTCTCATTTCAGTAAATGCAGCATGTCCTGGTGTATCAATAAATGTAATCTTTTTACCATCTTTATTTACTTGATATGCACCTATTGCTTGAGTTATTCCACCTGCTTCACCACTTGCAACATGAGAATTTCTAATATAATCAAGTAGTGTAGTTTTTCCATGGTCAACATGACCCATTATTGTAACAACAGCAGGTCTTGGTACTTTATCTTCTTCTTTATCATTAATTACATATTCTTCAAAATTACTAATATCAGTAGTTTCTTCTTTAATTAATTCTTTATTATAATCAAGTACTACAATACTAGCATCATCAAAAGATATAGCTTGATTAGATGAAATCATAAGTCCCATACCAATAAGTTTTTTAACTATATCACTTGCACTAACTCCAATAGCAGTCGCGAGGTCTGATACACTCATACCTTCTTTATATAAAACTACATTACTACTAGATTCTTCTTTATTACTTTGAAGTTTAGTTTTATTTTTATAAATATTTTTTTTCTTTAATGATAAATCTTCATCTTTATCTTTATCTTTAATTCTATTATCTTTCTTTTTAATTTTTTCTTTTACTTTAACATCTTCATCAAGTTCAATATTATGAGCAATAGCAACACTTGCTGCTCTATCTTCAAGTTCAAATTTATCAGCAAGTTCTTCTGTTAAATTATTTTCTTTATTAGATAATTCACCCATTTCATTATCTAATATAATTATTGCTTCATCATCTAATATATCATTTGGACTGTTATATTTAAAACCTAACTCTTTTAATTTTGCAATAACTACACTTGTATCTACTCCTAACTCTAAAGCATAACTTTCAATACTCATATATTTAAGTCCTCCTTTTTTCTATATTTTTGTTAATAATTCATCATAAATTTTATCATCAATTTGTATTTCTAAGTGACGCTCTAATATTTTTGAAGAACGTGCTTTTTCAATAACATCTTTATCTTTTTTAAGATATGCACCTCTTCCATTTGCTTTTAGAGTATCATCTACAAAAACTTCTCCTAAATTATTTTTTACTACTCTAAGTAAATCTCTTTTTTCACATTTTTCATGAGTAACAACACATGTTCTCATAGGAATTTTTTTTACTTTCATATTTCACCTTAATTATTAATTTGTTTATTTATATCATCTAATGTTTTAATATTAATATTATATTTTGTTAAACGAGATGCTAGTTTAATATTAATTCCTTTTTTACCAATTGCTAAACTTAAATTTTCATCATCAGCAATTACTAATGCTTCTTTTTTCTTTTCATCAGTAATACTAACATTTAAATTTTTAGCAGGACTTAGTGCATTTGCTATAAATTCTTCTGGATCATTACTATATGCTATTAAATCGATTTTTTCTCCACCAAGTTCACTCATAATATTAGCAATTCTTCTTCCTTTTTCACCAATACAACTTCCAATTGGATCAACTTTTGGATTTGTACTTGCAACAGCAACTTTACTTCTAACTCCAGCTTCTCTTGCAACGCCTCTAAGTTCTAATGTTCCATCTGCAAATTCAGGTATTTCATGTTCAAATAATCTTTTAACAAAACCATAATTTTTTCTTGATACTAAAATTAGTGGTCCTTTTGGAGTAGACTCAATTTTAGTAATATATACTTTTATACTATCTCCCATATTTAATTTTTCACCTGGGATTAATTCACTTTTAGATAAAATTCCTCTTGCTTTTCCTAAATCTACATAGTAGTTTTTAGCATCTTCCATAGCAAGAAAACCTACCATTAACTCGTCTTCCTTATCTTCAAAATCACTCATGATTTTTTCTCTTTCTGCTTCACGAATTTTTTGAAGAACTACTTGTTTAGCAACTGATATTGCAACTCTACCAAAATCTTTTGGAGTAACTTCTTCTAATATTTCATCTCCAACTTGATAATCTTTATTAATTTTCTTAGCATCACTTATAGTCATTTCATTTAGATAATCATGTTTTACTTTAACTTCTCCAGTTTCTTCATCAATATCATCATCACTATCGTTATAATCATCTACAATAGTAGTAACTTTAAATACTTTAATATCTCCTGTATTTTCATCAATTAATACTCTTGAAGTATAATCTGCTTTTTCATTTTTTCTGAATGCTGTTGATAATGCAGTTTGCATAGCTTCAATAATTATATCTTTGTCTATTCCTTTTTCTTTTGATACATAATCTAAAGCTGCAATAAATTCTTTTCCATTTACTCCTTTATTTTCTTCAACTGTTTTTTTAGTTCTCACTTTCACTCACTCCTTTACTTCCTACATCAAGTACATAATCTTCAATATCTAAATCAAGACTATCAATTATTGGATCTACTATATGAGTTGCTTTAACACACAAGTCAATATCAACTACTCCTTCTTCATTATCAATAGTTACAAATAATGTTTTTTCACCATCTTCTTCACCAAAATGAACTCCAACTAATTTGATATTTTCTTTTTCTAATGGTTCTTTAATTGCTTCAATTATTTTTTCTTCCATAATAATACCTCCTTTATCAAATTAAAGAGTGGGTTTTTGCCCACTCCTTGTTGCTAAACATATTATAACACACTAAATTTTATGTTACAAGTATAAATTTATACGTTATGAAAAGACTAATTAATTTTATTAAATGCATAAGATTTATACATTTTTACATATTTCATTACTATCAAGTATTATAGTAACAGGTCCATCATTATATATTAGAACTTTCATATCACTTCCAAATATTCCAGTTTGAACATTTACAAATTTACTTAATTTCTCATTAAATTTATCATATAGAATAGTAGCATCATTTGGATTTAATGCATTTGTAAATGATGGACGCCTTCCTTCAGTACAACATGCATATAAAGTAAACTGACTAATACTTAAAATACTACCTTTAGTATCAAGAATACTTTTATTCATTTTACCATTTTCATCTTCAAATATACGTAAATTTATAATTTTATCAATCATTTTATCTAATATTTTTTCATTATCACCATCAGTAAATCCAACTAATATAACAAATCCATGATCTATCTGTCCATTTATTTTATTATCAATTGTTACTTTACTATTTTTACTTCTTTGAATAACTACTTTCATTAAATAAATATCCTTTCAACATCTTTAACACTCTTAATTAATTTTATTTCATCTATAAACTCATGCAATGAATTTATATTTTTTACTTTACAATTTATATCATAAAATAACTCTTTATTTCTATTAATTAAATTAATTGAATCTACTACGATTTCTTTCTTAGTAGCAAGTGTAACAATATTTAAAAGTATATCACTTACTTCATTAATATATACTTTTAATTTAGCATTATATCTATTATCTACATCATTTTCCCAAGATGCTTCAATTATTCTTTCACTATTTAAATCAATATTAGGACAATTCTTAGAATGTATTTTAACTCCATATCCACGAGTTATATATCCTACTATATCTTCACCATAAACAGGATTACAACAAGTTGCTAGTGTTGATAATATATCAGTAGACCCAGCTATTACTATACCATTTTTAGATGAACCACTTTGTTTTGGTAATGTAAGAGTTTTAGCTTTTGGTTCTTTTACTTCAAGTCTATTAAGTATAGATGATGGTAAAAACTTCATAGTTGCAACAGAAAAATATAAGTCATCTAAAGTTTCTATTCCAAGAGTTTTAGATAATTTTTCAATATTTTCATCATTTAATATTTCATTTATATCTAGGTTTCTTTTCTTACATTCACTTGCCATCATATCATGACCAAGTGATATATATTTTTCTCTTTCTTTTTTATAAAAATATGATTTAATTCTACTCTTAGCACTATCTGTTTTAACAAACTTTAACCATCCTTTTGATGGAGCATGTCCTTTTTGAGTTATAAGTTCTACTAAATCACCATCTTTAAGTTCATAATCTAGTTTTACCATTTTAGAGTTTACTAGTGCTCCAGTAGTAGTATTACCTACTTCACTATGTATTTTATATGCAAAGTCTATTGGTGTACTACCTTGTGGAAGCTCAATAATATCTCCTTTTGGAGTATAAACATAAATATCACTTCCTTTTAGTTCATCTTTAATATTTACAAAGAAGTCCATATTTTGTTCTATATCATTTACTTCTACTAGAACTCTAAATTGTTCTAATATTTTATCTAAATTATTTTTAACACTTCCATCAATATGTTCTTTATAACTCCAGTGAGATGCAACACCTTTTTCTGCTATTTCATCCATATCATAAGTTCTTACTTGTAACTCATATATTCTTTTATCTTCACCAAATATTGTTGTATGTAAACTTTGATATAGATTTGGTTTTGGATTTGCAATATAATCTTTAAATCTATTTGGAATTGGTTGATATTTAGCTTGAACAAGACCAATTACTCTATAACAGTCTTCTACATCATCAACTAAAACTCTAAGTCCTAGTAAATCATAAATATCTTCCCATTTTTTACCATTTTTAAGTTTATTATAAATTCCTCTAACTGATTTAACACGAGATAATATTTGATACTTAATATTATGTGAATCAAGTATTTGCATAATTTCATATTTCATTTTAGCAAGTGATTTTTCAAGTTCAGTTTTAGATGAATTTATTTTATCTAATACTTTATTATATCCTTCACTATCATTATATTGTAAACATAAATCTTCAAGTTCACTTTTCATTTTTTTCATACCAAGTCTATGTGCAATTGGTATATAAATATTTTGTGTTTCATCAAGTATATATTTTTTATGTTCTTCATCACTCATGTCAAGTGTTCTAAGATTATGTAATCTATCTGCAAATTTAATAAATAATGTTGCTGGGTTTTCTGCAAGACCTACAATTATTCTTCTATATTTTTCTGGATTATTTATTTTAAATGTTTGTCTTAAATTACTTATTTTAGTAACACCATTTACAATATTAGCAGTATCTACTCCAAACATATCTACTATTTCTTCATATGTCATTTTATTTAATGATATAGCTTCATGTATTAAAGCAGAACCTATAGTTACAGGATCCATTTTAAGAGTAGCTAGAATATATGCAACATTAATAGGATGAGTTATATAATCTTCCCCATTATTTCTTTTCATGCCATCATATATTATTTTAGCTTGTTCATAATATTTATTAATAAAATCAATATATACACTATCCATATATGTATTTAATAATTCCATTAAATCATTATAAGTATAATTTTTTATTATTTTCACTTCCTTTCATAATAGAAGTTACGAATTTATTCCTTTAATTTTTAATTCTTCTATCTCGTCATCTTCTTCATCTGGTTTATCCATACTTTTCTTTTCAAGCATTAACCATACTTTTGGACCAATTAATAATGATGATATTGTACCAGCAATTAAACCTATTAATATAGCAATATTAAATGTTAAGATATCATTTAAACCAACACATAATAATGTTACAATTGCTACTATTGTTGTAATACTAGTCCATATATTTCTATTAATTGTTTGAATTGATGAAGTGTTTACTAAATTAGTAAGTTCTTCTTTAGTTAAATGTTTCTTATTTCTATATAGTTTCTTTCTATTTTCCCTAATTCTATCAAATACAACTATTGTATCATTTATTGAGTAACCAATAATTGTAAGAAGAGATGCTACTATTATAAAATCTACTGATATATTAAATATTGCAAATATAGAAAGTATTATAAGTACATCATGAAGAAGCATTAGTATTCCACTAATAGCATAATTAATATTAAATCTAATAGCTACATAAATTATAATTGCTATTAATGAATAAATTAATGATTTAATTGCATTTTTAGTTAAACTTTCTGTTACAAGTGTACTAATTTCATTAGATGATGTTTCTATTCCTAAATCATTTAATTTATTTTTAACATCCATTTCTTTTTCTTCATCTAATATTTCATTTAATACAACATATCCTTCTTTTTTACTTCCAATATAATAATCATAATCTCTAACATCATAGTTCTTAACTATTTCATTTACTTTATTAAAATCAATATCATTTAATGATGATAAATTAATATTTGTTCCACCTGTAAAATCCACTCCAAAATTAAATCCTTTAAATAATACAAAACATACTCCTAATAAGATTATTATTCCTGATGCAATCATTGGATATTTAGCTATTTTTACATAATTTAATTCTTTCTTTTTACCTAAAGAACCAAATAATAATTTTTGTTTATCTTTAAATACATTAGATTTAACAAATGCATTTAATATTAATCTATATAAAAGTACTGTAGTTAGTGCTGTTACTAAAATTGTAATTAATAACATAGTTGCAAAACCTTTAACAGATGATTCACCAAATATATATAGAATTACTCCTGCTATAAATGTTGTGATATTAGCATCTATTATTGATGTTAAACTACTCTTATTTCCTTCTTTATATGCTACATTTAATTTTTCACCTTTAGAAAGTTCATCTTTAACTCTTTCATTAGCAATAATAATTGAGTCTACTGCCATACCAATACCTAGTATTAAAGCTGCAATACCAGTAAGTGTTAGTACTCCATTTACTCCATTAAATAGTAAGAATACTAATATCATATATACAAATAAACATATACTACTAATAACACCACTTAATCTATATTTAATAATTAATATAAGTGAAATTATAGCAAATGCAATTATTCCAGCAATACCAGTTTTTAATATAGTTTCTTCACCAAAAGATGGAGATACACTTCTTGGTGTTGCTTCTTCTGTAAGTTTAGTTGGAAGAGAACCACTATTAATTAAATCTACTAAATTTTGTGCTTCTTCTTTAGTAAAACTTCCTTCAATTACTACACTACTACTATTAAGTCCTTCATTTACATAAGCTTCAGAAATACATTTGTTATTAGATGAGCCACATTCACTTGTAAGAGTACTATATGAATCTGTTTTGCTATCAAAATCAAGCCAAGTAATCATTTTATTAGTGTCATTACTTCTTTCACTTAATTCTTTAGTAACTTCATAAAATTTAGATGTATCACTAATATCTAATTTAACTTGATATTGAAATGTTTTTTCATTTTGTGATAAAGATGCTCCATGACGACCTAAAATATCACTAGTCATAAGTAAATTATCATCTACATCTCTAAATGATAATACTGCTGTTGTACTAATTCTATTTCTTGCTTCTTCTTCATTTGATACACCAGGAAGTTGTATTCTAATTAAATTATCTCCTTCAACAGAAATAACTGGTTCTGATACTCCTAATGTGTCAATTCTATTAACTATTGCTTTATATGTATTTTCTAAATCATCCTGAGTTAGAGTATCTCCTTCTTCAAGTGGTTCTATATTATATAGAATTTCAAATCCACCTTGTAAATCAATACCATAAGAAATATTATTTATAATTGGTTTTATTGTAAGTATTCCAACTATAACTATAAGTACTAAAACTAAAATTGGTTTAAATAATTTTTTCATGTTTTCCTCCTAGATTAAATAACCATTATTTTTTATTATTTTTCTTATTTTCTTTTTTATCTGCTTCTGTTTTTAATTTATCTATTTTTTGCATAACATAATCATTAATTTTATAATTATCAGCATTTAATATATCACTTATTAATTCATGAAGTTCTAAATTAACTTTATTATTCCATACATTATCTACTAAATAATTCCATATATCTTTTTCTGTTACAAAATTAAAATTTAATCTTCTAATTTCTTTTAATTTAGAATATAAAGCAGGTTTACTTCTATTATAAAGCTCTTTTAAATCTTTAAATTCAATTTTATCTTCCATAAGATTCACCTTTTTTAATTATACAATAGATATTTAAAAAAAGGAATAATTGTTTTAAAATTAGTCCTTTTTATTAAATTAATTATATAAATTATCTATACCTTTTTTAGGTGTTATATTATTTTCTTCTAAAATACCACGTACTGTTTCTCCTGGTGGTGCTATAACTGCTGACCAGTTATTTGTAATACCACTTGTTATATCACTATAAGTCCAAGTTTGAGTAGAGTTTTCAGCACTAAATGGATCACAAATAGTATATTCATCTGTTACAGGATTATGATCTAAAATAGCAATATAATGTCCACCATAATATCTAATACCATCAGATCTTGGTGTTGCTTCACTTGCTTTAAATATAACACCACCACCTGATTCTAATACTGCATCAAAAGCACTTTTTTCTGATGTGTAAATATTATCACTTACATCTAATCCAGCATCTTTTGCAGCAGTAAAAGGTAAGTTAGTACTTGTACCAGATGTTTTATATTTATCACCTATAGTTTTAGGTGTAATTGATGGGTCTTGTAAAATTGTAGCTAAAGCAGCTGCAGTTGAAGTAGGACCACAACCATCATTAGCAAGAGAATCTCCTTTATAACGAGCCCATTCTGTATCTTGCCATTGTGGATCAGTTTGTAAATAATTTATTGCTGTATTACCATTATATAAATTTCCTTCACCAGTTTTAGATGAAGCAGCAAGAGATGTTGCAACTAATGGATCTTGAGAATTAAGAGAAGCAGCACTTATTTGCTGTGCTTGTAACTCTGATACATCTGCTACATCTTTATTTGTTTCTAAGTTAGATTTACTAAATGAATTATTTGATATTCCATTTGTTGCATTTATAAAATTAATTGTATCTACTTCAGCATCTGCAATTGATGAATATGCTGAACTATCTGCTGATTCTAAATTTTCTAATTTTTCTCTTATTTTTTTTAATTCAGTTAATACACCAACCCAACTATTTATTAATGATTGGTCTCCCCTAGTATGTGAGTTTACACTTATTATTTGACCTTTATTATCATATTCATAATCATAAACTATTTCTCTTAACCATGATATTGTTCTATCAGCTTCATTGATTGAATTATTTATTTCTGGTAATTTTGCATTATCTAATTCTGTATATCCTTCCATGTAATTTAACATCGAATTATTTGCACATACAACATTATTAGATAAATTTACACATATTTTTGATTGCTTACGTAATGCATCTAAATATAATGACATTTTTGCTCTAACAGCATCATATCCCCCACCTTTGCATACTGTCTTAGAATTATTTATAAATGTGCTTATTCTATTTAATACTTTATTTGAATCTTCTGCTGTATCTTTTAATAAAGTTATTACAGCAGAAGAATTCATTGATGATAAATCACCACTTAATACTTTTGTCATCAATTATCACCTCACTATCATATTTAGTTAGATTTAATTTTATTAATTTATACATTATCATATCTAGTTAAATCATATTCATTTATTAATGATATTATAGAATCTGCATATGTTGATGAACCATTTGCATATGCTGATAATCGTGCTGCTGCTGAAAGTGCATCATGATTTTCACAATCTTTATTAAAATTACCATAAACATCAGGATAATTATCAAAATAATCAGCATGTGCATATGTAGAATCATAGAAATTATCAAATTGTCTTAAACCATATACAACAGGTCTATCTGATGGATAACCCATTAAACCATAAAGGTTATGAGTTGTTTCTGAAAAGGATTTTCCAAATCCTGATTCAAGCATAGCTTGTGCAATTGTAATACTTGGAAGTACTCCACCACCACGATCTTTATAAACCATTTGTGCAGTAGTTCCTACAAAATCCATAAATTCTTCTTTAGACATATTTTTAACTGTTTCTTCACTTGTATTAGTAATTTCATCATAAGTATAATTTCCACCAACATTTGAACGAGTTGCTGCTAAAGGAGTTGCAATTAATGGATCAGCAGCACTTATTTGCTGTGCTTGTAACTCTGATACATCTGTTACATCTTTATTTGTTTCTAAGTTAGATTTACTAAATGAATTATTTGATATTCCATTTGTTGCATTTATAAAATTAATTGTATCTACTTCAGCATCTGCAATTGATGAATATGCTGAACTATCTGCTGATTCTAAATTTTCTAATTTTTCTCTTATTTTTTTTAATTCAGTTAATACACCAACCCAACTATTTATTAATGATTGGTCTCCCCTAGTATGTGAGTTTACACTTATTATTTGACCTTTATTATCATATTCATAATCATAAACTATTTCTCTTAACCATGATATTGTTCTATCAGCTTCATTGATTGAATTATTTATTTCTGGTAATTTTGCATTATCTAATTCTGTATATCCTTCCATGTAATTTAACATCGAATTATTTGCACATACAACATTATTAGATAAATTTACACATATTTTTGATTGCTTACGTAATGCATCTAAATATAATGACATTTTTGCTCTAACAGCATCATATCCCCCACCTTTGCATACTGTCTTAGAATTATTTATAAATGTGCTTATTCTATTTAATACTTTATTTGAATCTTCTGCTGTATCTTTTAATAAAGTTATTACAGCAGAAGAATTCATTGATGATAAATCACCACTTAATACTTTTGTCACCCATTATCACTCTCACTATTATTTTTATTTTCTGACATAAATGGGTTTAATTGCATATCTCCTATTTCAGAATTATCATCAGTTTCATAATCTGACTCATAATTATAATTACTATAATCTATATTTTGATCTTCTTTATTCTTTTTATTTTCAAGTACTTTATGTGTAGCATATACTCCAGCTCCTACTGCAGCACCTATGCCAGTTAATCCACCTATTGTCTTTAATGTACTACCTAATTTAGAACCACTATCTGTTGTTGATGGTGTCTGTGGAACTACACTTTCAGTTTCTGGTAATGACATATCAACAATTGGTGCTTCTGGTATAGTTTCTTCTGGTGTAATCGGTTCTTCTGGCACTATTGGAATTTCATCTTCTGATGACTCTGGTATATCAACAATTGGAGGCTGTTCAGCAGGTGTCTGATCTGATGTTTGATTTGAATTAGATGAGCTTGATGAACTTGATGAGCTTAGTTTTTTAGATGAACTAGAACTTGATGAACTTGTCTTATTAGATGTACTTGTTTTTTGTGGACTTGGTGCTTTGCTTGCAGTTTCTTCTTTTGGTGTTTCATCTTTTGGAGTCTCATCATTTGGAGTTTCATCTTTTGGTGTCTCATCATTTGGAGTTTCATCTTTTGGAGTTTCATCTTTTGGAGTTTCATCTTTTGGAGTTTCATCCTTTGGTGTTTCATCTTTTGGTGGTTCATCTTTTGGAGTCTCATCATTTGGTGTCTCATCCTTTGGAGTTTCATCATTTGGTGTCTCATCCTTTGGTGTTTCATCATTTGGTGTCTCATCATTTGGAGTTGAATCTTGTGCTGGTGTTGATGGAGTTCCACCACCTGAAGAACCACCTGGAGTATAACCTGATGATCCACCTGATGATCCACTTGGAGTATAAGTTGATGGCTTACTACTTGTATTTTCAGTTTCTTCTGGTGTTTCAGTAGATACACCATATTCTTCTTTTAATTTATTAGTTTCTGTTACAATAGATTCTGGTATTTCATAATCAAAACTTTTAGCACTTGATAATTCTAATTCAACAGTTGGAACTTTTACTGATTGTACTTCCATACCTATTTGAGTTGACATATCTGCTAAAAAGTTATCCATTCTAGCAAATTCATCTCCAACTTCTTTTATCATCACTAATTCTGTATATATTTTTTCAAATAATACTTTGCAAGCATTTAACATTTTCATTGTTATTTCAGGTTCTCTTGATGGTACATTTGTTGTACTTGAAATTGAATCTGCTGATACATTAGCATTATTTATTCTAGTCGCTTTTAAGATTCCACTTATATCTGCTAACTCATTTTCTAAATAACTTCCATCACTTTGTATTAAATCAATACTTGATCCAGCACTCAAATTATATACTGATCTAATTCCACTTGATATATTTGGTACTTTTTCTTTTAATTCATCTAAACTTATATTATTCAACCATCCTGTTTCTGGACTATAATAAGAAATACTATAATTATCAGAAATATTTAAATCACCATAGCCATTACAAAAATCAACTGAATTTAATTTCATTGCATTTTTATAACCATTATCATGATCTAATCCAGGCCCTTTTACAAGAATTACACCAGCTGTATAATCTTTAATTCTATCTATACTTCCATTGTCGCCATATGCAACTAAATAAGTATTTCCTAAAGCTTTACTTAATTCTTCTTCACTTAAAGTATTTATATATCCATTATTTGTACCACTAAATGGATTATTATCTTCCCAAATTCTATCACCATAAAGTGATATAAAATTAGGAGTTTGTACATTATTTTCTAAATTATATTTAATACCACCAGCTAATGCATAATTATCACCATAACTTGCACCTGATCTATTTATATTATTAAAAGTTACTCCATATTTATTTGATACATCTTGTGCTATTAAATCACAAGCTTCTAAATAACTTTCTCTATCTGTACTATAATTATGATAAACTATAAGCCCAGAACTAATAGATGACTCATATGAATCTAATATAGGTTGAACATTATAATCTCCATATCTCATAACTGATGCTACATCAGAACCACCATAATATCCATGATAAAATATATCTAATCCAGTACTAGGATTATTTTTATCATATACAAAATCATAATTATAAACTTGACCATTATATTCAAAAGATCCCTCAATATGTTCTTTATCTATTTCAGAAGTACCTGAAGTTATATCTGCCATTTTTTAATACCTCCATCTATTCTTTTATAATTATAACATAAAATATATAAAATTTAAAACACAAATATTATTAATTTATTTTTTACATATAAAAATCTAAATCAAAAGATTTAGATTTACTTAACTGTTTTAATAATACTAACATTATCATAATTAAAATTATCTAATATTTTTTTAGCTGTTTCATAATTCATATTATTAATTTCACTATATTCATTATAATCAACTTTATTATCTAATAATATAGATGAACATATATTATATTCTACATCTTCTATATTATCAAAATCCATAATATAAGATTTTAAGAACATTTTTTTCTTTCTTTCAAATCCACTCTTAGTAATTGTTAAATTTTTAATATCTTTTTCTATATTTTTAAGAAATAAATCTGCATCTTTACACATAGCATTTATTACAATTACTACATAATCATCTATTATATTAACAGAAGGTGAAATTGAATACACCATTACTTCAGTTTTATATTTTTCAAATAATGGTGATGTTGCTGAAAAATTATTTGATAAAATGTTATTTAAATAATAACTTAATATACTATCTTTTTTAATACCAAATTTATTTTTTTTCATTTTAAATGCATATTTTACTCTTACATCACTTGTATCTTTATTTATTTCTTCATAAGATACTTTTACACTTTCACGCTCTTTTTCTTTAATTCTTTTTGGTAAAGTTTTAGGTTTTAAATTTAATTTATTCATGTAATCTTTAATAGTATTCATGATATCATCTGCTTCAAAATTACCAGTTACAATAATAAATGTATTATTAGAAGTATAATAGTCATTATAAACTTTATTTAAACTCTTAGCAGTTATTTTTTCTATATCGCTTCTTTCACCTACTACTGTATTTTTAACATATGATTTATGAAATAAATTATCAAATAAATGATTATACATAAGACTATTTATTTGATCTTTATACATATCTATTTCTTCACCAATAATACCTTTTTCTTCTTCTACACATTGTTCATTTATATTTATATTGTAAAAAATATCTAATAAAAGAATTAAACTTTCTTTTAAATTAATACTACCAAATAAATTATAATTAGTTCCTTGATAATTAGTCCATGCATTAGCAAGTGCTCCAAGATCATTAATTCTTTTAGATACTTCTTTATTTTCTGATAAAGCCATTACTTTATGTTCTAAAAAATGAGCACTTCCTGGTATTATTTCAGTAATTTTATCATTTAATTTATATTTAGTAACTTTAGCTCCATATTTTACTGATATAGACATATAAAAATTTTTAGTTTTGCTAGTGGGATATAAATATACTTCTATTCCATTATCAAGTTTTTCATAAAATAAATTTTCATTTACTTTTTCAAATGTTTTCTTTATCATTGCTAATATCCCCTTTCATCATATATATAGTACTTAATTTTATTTTATCATTTAAATGAATTACTTCATCTATTGTAACATTATTAATATATTCACGTGTTGTTTCTATATCTTCTACATTTTCAAATTCAGAATTATAATAATGATTTATTTGAAGTGTTACATCATCATAATAATTATTTAAATATGTATTAATAGTTTTTTTAGCTGAATCAAATAATCTTTCTATAGTTTTTTTATCAGACATACTATCAACACATGATTTAATTAATTCAACTGTTTTTTCATAATTACTTTTATTAATACCTGCATATATTGTTAATGATGGATTATATCTAGAATAATAAGAACCTATTGTATAACAAAGAGAATTTTCTTCTCTTACTATATTAAATAATATTGAATCATTCATTGTACCAAGTATTGTATTATATACTTTAAGTACATGTTCCATTTCATGTTCAGTTAAATTATTAAGTCTATATCCAACATATAATTTAGATTGATTAAATGGTAATGAGTCAATTTTAGTATTTAATTTATCTTCATATTTATGTTTTATTTTAAATTCTAATTTTTCATCACTTGATTTTACATGAGAAAACATATTAAATAATTTATCTATTATATTACTATCTACTTCACCAGATACAACTATATCAATTTTATAATCTCCATTCCACAATGTTTTATAAAATTCATATAAATTTTCACTATTAACATTTTCTACATCTTTAAGTGTTGGTATTGTAGAATATGCACTAGGTGTTCCTTTATACATAACTTCTGCATATTTAATACTTGAATACGCATTTGGATTATCTTTAATTGAATTAACAGTTGTAATTAAATCATTTTTAATAATATCAAAGTATTCCTCTTTAAATTTATTATTTTCAACATTTGGATTAAATAATATTTCTTTTAAGAAATCAAGTGATTCATCTAAATATTTATTTTCTGTATATATTGGATTTAAGAAATCAAGTGAGAATATAAACGATTCACAAGAACCAGATATTCCAAATGAAGATGAGACTCTTGATCCAAATAATTCTTCACCATGTATAGCCATTTTATTTTTAGTATTATATTCTTTAGATGAATAAGCTAAATTATTAACAAGTAGATTTCCATATGCAATATCATCTTTATTAAATTTTTTTGTTAAAAATACTACTACGCTAACAGTTTTAAATCTATCTGTATTGATATAATGAACTGTTATATTGTTTTTCTTTTCTTTTTTGTATTCCATTATAACCCTCCCTAATAGTTATAAAAAGAAGATATAATAAAACCTTCTTTTATATTATTTACAATATTTATTTTTTTATTATTGATTCAAGAGCAAGTACTATCATTTCATCTAATTTCTTTTCTCTTGCTTCTGAATCTATTTCTTCATGTGTAATTAAATTATCACTTATTGTAAGAAGTGCTGTTGCATGTTTCATAAACTTCTTAGCATTATATAAAAGTGCATATGTTTCCATTTCAACAGCCATACAACCAAGATCTATAAATGGTTGATAATTTTTATTTTCTGTATAAAATGCTTCTGTTGTATGAACTCTACCTGTTTTTAATTTAATATTTTTAAGAAGTGCTGTATCCATTATTGTACTATTTAAATCAAATGATGAATTTATTACTTCTACATTTTCATGTCCAGCTTCTTCATCAAAATATGTTTTAGAATATACTGAATCAGCAAGTAATAAATCATATACTTTTAAGTCATCTAAATAACTTCCTGCTGTTCCTATTCTAATTATGTAATCTACATCATAATCATTAAATAATTCATAACTATAGATACCCATACTACCAATACCCATTCCACTTGAGAATATTGTTACATCTACTCCTTTATATTTTCCAGTAAATGCAAATTCTCCTCTTAATGAATTAACTATTCTAGGATTTTCTAAATATTTTATAGCAATATATCTTGCTCTATTTGGATCTCCTGGCATTAATACTCTTTTAGCTACATCTTCTTTTTTAGCTTCAATATGTACTGTTGGCATTATTCACCTTCACTTTCTTCTAACTTTACAAGAACATCTCTTGGCTTACTTCCCTTAGCAGGACCTACTATTCCTCTTTCTTCAAACATATCCATAATTCTTGCTGCTCTATTATATCCAATACTATATTTTCTTTGAATTAATGATGCACTTATTTGACCCATTCTAATTGCATAATTTAATATTTCATCATAAAGTACATCTTTTTCACCTGATTCAGATGAATTCATACCACTACCACCACTTCCAGATGGAGTTAAATTTTCAAATGTATCACTATATTTTGGACCATGACTTCTAGATTTTACAAATTCAACTACTCTTGCTATTTCACCATCACTTACAAAACTACCTTGAATTCTTGTTGGATTATTATTATCCATTGGTTTATATAACATATCACCTTTACCAAGTAGTTTTTCTGCTCCAACCATATCAAGAATTGTACGAGAATCAATTGAAGAAGAAACAGTAAATGCGACACGAGTTGGTATATTTGATTTTACAACACCTGTAATTACATCTGTAGATGGTCTTTGAGTTGCTACGATTAAATGAATTCCAGCAGCACGAGCAAGTTGTGTAATTCTCATAATAGACTCTTCTACTTCTTTTGCAGCTACTAACATTAAATCTGCAAGTTCATCAATAATTACTAATATAAATGGCATTTTCTTTTCACCACAATTAGGATCTTTTTTAAGTTTCTTTTCTATATATTCGTTATAAGTTTGTATATTTTTAGTTCCACTATTTTTAAATGTTTCATATCTATCATCCATCATAGCAACTATTTTTTGTAGTGCTGCACTTGCTTTTTTAGGATCAGTTACAACTGGTGCTAATAAGTGTGGAATTCCATCATAAACATTAAATTCAACTTTCTTAGGATCTACTAATACCATTTTAACTTCATCTGGAGTAGATCTCATTAATATTGATAAAATTATGTTATTAATACATACACTTTTACCACTACCAGTAGCTCCAGCTACTAACATATGTGGCGTTTTATTTATTTCAACATATTTTACTCTACCCATTATATCTCGTCCAAGAGGAGCTGCTAATTTTGAATCAGCTAAACTTTTATTTTTAGCCATTTCATCCATTATTTCTCTCATAGTAACAGGTATAATACTTAAATTAGGTATTTCTACACCAACTGTATTTTTACCTGGTATTGGTGCTTCAATTCTAACTTCTGTTGCTGCTAGAGCTAAAGCTATTTCACGAGATATACTAAGTACTTTATTAACTTTAGTACCTCTTTCTAAATTCATTTCATATTGAGTAACAGAAGGACCTACATGTACTTCAATTACTTTAGCTTTCATTCCAAAATCCATAAATACTCTTTCAAGAGTTTTAGTATTTTGAGTTATTACTTCTGTATTATTAGCTTTATTACCTTTATTTTTATTAGCATCTAACAAATCAAGTGGAGGCATTACATATACATCATTACTATCATCTGTTTCTTCTTTAATTATTTCTGGTTTTTTAGGTAATGTTTCTTCTTTATGTGGTTCTAAGTCTTCTACACTTGTTATTACTACTCTATTATCTGATTTTAATTCATCATCTTCTAATGAAACTTTTTCTTTAGTTCCAACTGTCTCATCATCATCTTCTTCATCTTCATCATCTGATTTACTAAATAAATTTTTAAATGGCTCAGTAATAGCATTAGCTATATCAACAATAGTTAAATCAAATACCATAATTAATCCAAATAATATTATAGCTACTGTTACTACAATTGTACCTTCAATTGCAAATAATGATACAAATGCCCATGAAATAACAGCACCAATAATTCCACCACCTGTATTGCTAATAAGACTAGATTCATCAAAAGCAAGTGAAATACTATCCATTGTTACTTTTAATATCTCTTTAGCATTTATTTCATTTCCACTTATAAAATCAATATGTGAAAGTAAAAGTATAGCTATAATTAATGAATATATTCCAATAAGTCTTCCTGTAAAAAAATTAATTTTACCCCTTTTAGCTATCATATATACACCTATACATAATATAAATACTAAAAACAACCAAAGCCAAGAACCAAACATAAATATTGCAAATTTTTTAATTAATCCACCAACTATACCAAAGTTTCCAAGTCCAGTTATTGATAATAAAATTAATATTAATCCAACAATCTCATTCTTATATTCAAAGCCTTTTTTTCCTTCAGATTTTTGTTTTTTTCTTTTTGCCACTTTAAACACCTAACTTTCCATCTTGCTTAGAAGTTTCTTTTGAATTCCAGGTTCTACAATATTAAGAGCATTTAAAACTTTTTCTAAAGATTCATTATATTCTCCTTTATAAAATGCTCTAGTAGATGCATTGAGTCCATTTTCTACTTCTTTATTACTTGATCTATATCTATTACCATAAACAATAGCCATTTCTGCCATAGCTGCTGTTTTAGTTGTACTAGATGCTGTTTGATATAATTTTAAAGCTAAATCTCTTGCTGTATCAACTCTTAAATTCAATGTTTTAATTGAAATTGGTTTCTTTTCTATTTCTTTATTTATTTCTTTAACTGCTTCTAATGCTTCTTTTAATTCAATATAAAATCTATCTGGTATTATAGGTAAATCATAATCTTTAATTTTATATTTAGAATTATTTATTATATTTTTAATTTCATATAATTGGTCCCTTGCACGAGCTTCATCTTCTTTTAAACTACCTAAATTTTTAAGTGTTGTTTCTAATTTATCTTCAAGTGTTGATAAATGTACTGCTACTAATTCACATTCATTACTTAATTTTGAATATGGCATTACTTTAGATAGAGTTCTATCATTTATTAATTTAAAACTATCTTTAACAGATATTAAATCTTTATTTATTTCATCTACTACTTTTACTTCATCATCATTTAAATCATATGTATCTTTAATATTATCAATTTCTGAATATAAATTTTTAACAATAGCAGTTACTTTAGATAATCTTTCTGTTATATTAATAATTCCTCTTTCAAATTCTTTTTTACCTCTTTTTTCTGCTTCAAAATCAGTATATAATCCTTCATAATAATCAACTAATGTTTTTAATTCAAATACAGAATCTTGTAAATTAAGAACATTTAGTTTATCCATTATTTCACCAATTTTTTTATTTGTTTCTTCAATATTATAATCAATATTTAAGTATTCTAAATTATAACCATCACGAGTCATTTTAGTACTTACATTTTTAATATCATTCATTTTCTTAGGAAGAATCATTTTAGCCATCATAACAATAGTAGGAGCTTCTTCTATTACTACACTAATATTATTAATCATATCATCTAATACTTTTACTATTTTACCAAGTTCTTCATATTCTTTATTTTGAATAGCAACTTCAAAAGCACTAAATAATTTATCAATATTTTCAAATTGTAAATCTATTCTACTAGATACATCTACATAATCATTTTTATTTTTATTGTATTTAAAAACAATCTCTCTATATATACTTTTAAGTTTAGTTATTGCTTCTCTATTTCTATCTTCACTTTCAGTAAGTTCTTTTATTTCACCAAGTAATTCTATTGATTTTGCTTTAACATGAAATATATCTTTTTCAGCAATATTTATTTTTTCATAAGCATCATTATATGCTTTTATATCTAAATCATTTTCTATATTTAATAAATCATCTGTTATTTTAGGTAAATCTTCTTTTTCTATTTCTTCAAATCTTTTTTGCCATGCATCTACTTGTTTTTCTGTTTTTTTATTATTTACAAGTTTTTTAGCTTTTTGAAGTTCAGACATTAAACTTGCTGATATTATCAAATTCTTTTCTGTAGTTAATTTATCAATTAAAGATATTATGTTTTTCTTTTTATTATTTTTAAGCACTAATATTAAAACATATAAAAGAATTCCAAGTACTAAAAAAATAATTCCTATAATTATTGTTGTCTTATTCATAATATCCTCCTTATACATTTTAACATATTTATATATTTTTTTGTAGTACTTTTTTATAGTTTTAATTATTTTATAAGTTAAAAAAAGAAGTTAATTTTCTTTTAACTTCTTATCTCTATAATCTTCAATAGCAGCTTTAACTGCTTCTTCTGCTAAAACTGAACAATGCATTTTAACAGGAGGTAGTCCATCTAATGCTTCTGCTACTGCTTTATTTGTAAGTTCTAGTGCTTCATCAACTGTTTTTCCTTTAATCATTTCTGTTGCCATTGAAGATGTTGCTATAGCTGATGCACATCCAAATGTTTTAAATTTAACATCTGTAATAACTTCATTATCATCTATTTTTAAGTACATTTTCATAACATCCCCACATACAGGATTTCCTACTGTACCCACTCCATCTGCATCTTCTATAACTCCAACATTTCTTGGATGTTCAAAATGATCCATTACTTTATCTGAATACATTATTTTTCCTCCTCATATAATGGTGACATAGCACGTAATTTTTCTACTACTTCAACCACTGAATCAATTAAATAATCAACTTCTTCTTTAGTATTATGTTTACCAATAGATACTCTAATAGAGCCATGAGCTATTTCATGTGGAAGTCCAATACTTAATAGTACATAAGATGGTTCTAATGTTTTAGAAGAGCATGCACTACCAGTTGATACACATATTCCCTTTTGATCTAAAAGTAACATTATACTTTCACCTTCAATATATTTAAATGAGAAATTTGCATTTCCAGGAAGTCTTTTAGTTCTATCACCATTTAATATAATATCTGGTATTCTTTTTTCTATTTCACTTATATAGTAGTCTCTTAATTCTGTTATTCTTTTAACATTTTTATCAAAATCTTTATAAGCTTTTTCAATAGCATAACCAATACCAATTATTCCAGGTACATTTTCTGTTCCACTTCTTTTATCTCTTTCTTGATGTCCACCATCATTCATTCTAGTAACATTAGTACCTTTTTTAATATATAAAACTCCTACACCTTTTGGTCCATAGAATTTATGACCTGACATACTTAGCATATCAATATTCATATCTTCTACATCTATTTTAACACTTCCAATTGCTTGTACTGCATCTGTATGAAATTTAATTCCATGTTCATGTGCAATTCTACCTATTTCTTTAATAGGTTCAATTGTTCCAATCTCGTTATTAGCAGTCATTACACTTATTAATATAGTATCTTCTCTAATACTATTTTCAAGTTCATCTAACTTAATAAATCCATTTTCATCAACTGATAAATAAGTAACTTCAAATCCTTCTTTTTCAAGTGATTTACAACTATTTATTATAGCTGGATGTTCTATACATGATGTAATTATATGTTTACCTTTCTTTCTATTAGCATAAGCAAAACCTTTAATAGCTAAGTTATCACTTTCACTTCCACCAGATGTAAAATATATTTCTTCTGCTTTTGCATTTATCGCATCAGCAACTCTTTTTCTTGATTCTTCTACATCTTTATGTACACTAATAGAAGGTGTGTATATAGATGATGGATTAAAATACCTATCAGTAAAATATTCCATCATTTTATCTAAAATATCTTTATCTAGTGCAGTTGTAGCTGCATTATCAAAATATTTAATCATTTTAATTCTCCTTTCGTTTTATATTATAAAACTTTCATAAAAAAAAAGCTATAATTTAAAATAACATTTTATAAAAATAAAATGTTATTTTAATAATTTAATTTTTCCAATTACTGGAAGTTCTTTAGAATTTTCATTTAAAGTATTTACAAATCCAAATGCTGATAATAATAAAGCTATAAAATATAATGAATAACTAACTGCATTTACCCAATTTGGTATATAAGCAGTAACATAAAGATTTTTTATAGCAAATAATGTACCAAGAACTTTTGATATAATAAATGATATTACCCATATTATTGTTACACTAAATCCTTGATTAGCATGAAAAAATAAATAATTCGATTTTTTATATTTTCCAGTAAATAAGAAATAAAATACTACAAAAGGTATATAACATATCATGGCATTGCTTTTATTCTTTTTTACATCTTCTGTTTCATAATCATTTCTATAATCAGTTGTATTAACAAAATTTTCTACCTTTTCTATAATTTTATCTTCTACACCTTTTTGTGGATGAGAATCAATAACTTGCATTTCTGGTTTTTTATATTCAAACTCTGTATTAGTACTTTGTTCTTGATTTATATTTTCATTTAAATTATCTTTTTCATTCATTTATCTCACCTATCATTAATAATTATAACAAATTTTTACTAATAATTCTATGAAATTAAATAAAAAAATGATATAATGTTTTTAATGCAAGTGTGGCGGAACTGGTAGACGCATCAGACTCAAAATCTGACGGTACTTGTACCTTGAGGGTTCGATTCCCTTCTCTTGCACCAGTGACATTTCTGTTCGAACTATTCGAACTTTAAATATATTTTCAGTCTAAATATGACTGATTTTTTATTATATAAAATCCCCACAGGTAATTTTGATAAAATGTCAAAATACCTAGGGGGTTAATTATTTTGTTAATGCAAAAGATTTGAGTTAAAAATATTGAATTAATAAAGGAAAAATGATATAGTAAATAACACTGAAACTGGGAGAATATAAATGATGAAAGTTAGAACAACAAATGCCTTAATGAAATATTTAAGAGAAAAACACAATATTTTAATTAAGGGTACTAAAGATAAAAGAAATTTAAGAAATATAGGTTATTATCATGGATATAAAGGATATAGATATATTAATAACCCCAAAAATAGAATAAATTTATCCAACTTTGATGAAATTGTCTCAATAGTTGATTTTGATTCTAAATTAAAAAGTTTGTTATATCCACAAATTATGCAAATAGAAACAATTTCAAAAAATATTGTACTTCAAATATTAGTAGAAGAATATAAAACTGATGAGTTTAATGTTATTTATGAAAATGGTATGACTGATTATAGAAATAGTAATACTAGCGAAGAATATAAAAAGAAAATGAAACAAAGATTATCAGTACAAAACAATATTTATTCTTCATTATCTCGTAGTTATAATAATGAAAATAAAATTGTTAGTCATTTTTATTCAAAAGATAGACATGTTCCAATTTGGGGTATATTTGAAATAATTACACTAGGAATATTTGCAGATTTAATTAGAAGTTTAGAATTTAAAGTTAGGAATAAAATTGATAAGGAAATGAATATAAATATTGCCTTTGATACCAATGCTAAATTTCCCGAAAAAATTATGTATTTAATTAAATCGTTAAGAAATTCAATTGCTCATAACGATGTAGTTTTTGATGTAAGATTCAAAGATGGAAAAATTGATACAAAATTGTGTAAATATTTAGAAAATGAAATTGGATGTACTGGAATTGATTTTAATACAATTACTGATTATATTCTTATTATTTCTGTACTATTAAAAAAATATGGAATAATAAAAACAGAAATCAATAAATTTATAAATGATTATGAAAAAATTATTGAAGAATTTAGAAATAAAATTTCAATTAGTATTTATAACAAAGTTATATATTCAGATACTAAGAACAAATTAATAGCATTAAGAAAATTTATAAAGATATAATCAAATGATTGAATAGTATTGGAAATTCCCATTACAAGTAAAAAAATAAATTATAGAATTAAATTCCCATAAAAAGGGATTT
>CANRCX010000018.1 GCA_947629235.1 uncultured Bacilli bacterium
TTTTAGGTTTTAACCATTTTTATTTTATTTAAAAGGTTTGTTTTTCAAATCTCCACACTTTGTAAACGCTATCATTTAATTAGTTAAAATTGACTTTTTTAATGATTTTTGATATAATATAACAAAATTAAAGGGGGAAAATTATGAAAGAGAAAAAGGAATTAAAAAGATATTATTTAGTAGAATATGTTGGTACTAGAAATACAATAGTTAATAGTAAAGATGAATTAGATGAATTATTAAAAACAGTAAAAAAATATAATAATAAACAATCTAATAAATATTTATATGGAAACATTAGTATAACTGAAGTAGAAAATGGATATGAAGTAATATCTCATATTTATAATAAACTTACTAAAAGAAGTACTATTAGTGAATTAGATATATTAACAAGTGGATTTAATGAAAGAACGTTAATAGAATTATTTAAAGATAAAACAAAAACATTACCAGATTTTACCCCTGATATTAATATTGCTTATTTTGATAATAAAAATATAACAGAAGAAGATAAAAATTTAGAATATAAAATTAAATATTTAGATGTAATGTATAGTGATGATATTTGTTATGTTAATAGAGATTATATAAAAAAATGTATTAAATATCATGCAGAAAATAGAAATTATGCATTTTTTACAGGACTTGCTAATAGATTTTATTTAACTAAACAAATAGCAGAATCTAGAGAAAAAATGTATAAAGTAGTAGATGAAGTTCAATTTCAACATAAAGATGAAAAAGAATTATATTATACAGCTCTTGAATTATATGATGATTTTATAAGAGAAAGAGATAAAAATGGAAGACTTATTAGAAATGATAATGGAGAATATGTAGTAAGTAAAAGAAGACAAAGAGATTTTGGATTTTATGTAAGAAATTATAAAATAATAGGAAGTAAAATACCAAGTCCACTTAAATATAATAAATCAACTACATCTGCTAAAATAAAAGAATTAGAAAGATTAAAAGAACAATTTGAAGAAGCAAGACAAAAAGAATATAAATTAAAATTATAAAAATAATAAAAAGATATGAAATTCGACAAATTTTTCATATCTTTTTTTATACAATGTTTTTAGGGTGAATAAAAATATGGTATATATAGATGAATTATTAATATTAAATTTTATAATTGATTATATTTTATTATTTACAACTTCTAAAATACTTAAAATTAATACTAAAAAATATAAAGTATTTTTATCTTGTTTAATAGGTGAATTATCATTAATAACATTATTTATAAGTTTTAATAATATTATATTATTATTTATTAAATTAATAACTTGTACTTTAATGATACTTATATCATTTGGATATAATGATATTAAAACATTTATTAAAAATATTATTTATTTTTATATAATTAATTTCTTTTTAGGTGGAACTCTTTATTATTTTAAATTAGAATCTTTAATTAAATATGAATACTATTTATTATTAATACCATTAATTATACATATTTATGAATATTTTACATATAATTTAAAAAATATATTTTCCTTAAAATATAAAGTAACAGTGTATTTAAATAATGGAAAAATATTATATTTGAATGGATTTATGGATACAGGTAATAATTTAATAGAACCATATAATAATAGAAAAGTAATAATAATTAATAAAAAAATCGATGAAAATTTTTATTTAGTACCATATAAAACAATAGATAACTCTGCATTAATAAAATGTTTTAATCCAAAGAAAGTATATATAGATGGAATTGGAGAAAGAAATGATATATCTATTGGAATTATAGATAAAAAATTTATAGGTTATAATTGTTTACTTAATTATAAATTATTGGAGGATTAGATGATAAAAAATATATTAAATAGAATATTAGATGAATTTTTTAGAGAAAATGGAGTGTTTTTTGTGGGTAGTACAGATATATTACCACCGCCACTTCCTAAAAATGAAGAAGAAGATTTAGTTAGAAAAAGTAATTCAGGAGACTTAAATGCAAGAAATAAATTAATTGAACATAATTTAAGATTAGTAGTATTTTTATCTAAAAAATATGATAATACTGTATATGATCTAGAAGATTTAGTAAGTATTGGAACTATTGGACTCATTAAAGCAATTAAAACTTATAAATTAGATAAAAATATTAAACTAGCAACATATGCATCAAGATGTATTGATAATGAAATATTGATGTTTCTTCGTAAAAATAAGAAGAGAATGAGTGAAATAAGTTTTGAAGATTCAATTAATTTTGATAATGAAGGAAATGAATTACATATTGAAGATGTATATGGTACAGAAGATGATGTAGTAGAGAAATCTATTGAAGAAAAAGATAATAAAAAATTACTTGAAAATGAAGTTAAAAAGTTACCACTTAGAGATAAAGAAATTATTGAGCAAAGATATGGTTTATTTGGTAAAAAGGAACTTACACAAAAAGAACTTGCAGATAAATTATCAATATCTCAATCATATATATCCAGAATAGAAAAGAAGGTTATTAAAAAGTTAAAAGTATTAATGAAAATATGAATAAAAAAATCATATTTTTTTTAATTTAATCTTGTTTTGAATATATTGTTGTGATAAAATGTTAAATAGAATAAAAGACAAGAAATTGGAGGAATTAAAATGGCAAATAATTATGATGACTACTCTTACGAAGATAAAGATAATAAATCTGGGTTATTAAAAACAATTCTTGTAGTTGTTTTAGTAATCTTAGCTATTATATTAATCTTATACCTAGTAAAAAGTTGTTCAAATCGTAAAGAAGATGAAGGTGGAGGTACAAACTTACCAACATTTAATTATGAAAATGCTCTTTTAGAAGCAGGAAAGGCATATTTTGCAAACAATTTAGATGAAGATCCAAAAGTTGTTGGTGAATGTAATGCAGTTGATTTACAAGCATTAATTAATAATGGACTTATAGATCAAAATGATTTCATGAATTGTAATACTTCTAGTACATATTTAAAAGTATGTGTACTTGAAAATGGTACTAAACAGTACACACCATGGTTATCATGTAGTGATAAGAATTCAGAAAATGAATATGGAGATTTAAAAGAAGGAAGTTTAAGTGATGTAGTTGTTGATGAAACATATACAGAATTTAAATATTTACCACAAGTACTTAAAAAAGGTGGAAATGAATTAGGACCTGTAGAAGAATTATGGAAAGATGATATAAAATATTCATCATATAAAACAATTTCTAAAACTACTTATTACAGATATAGAGATAAATTATATATTTGGAATGTAGCTAATAGAAGTTATTATACTAGCGGTGGAGATAAAGCTACTGCAAGTGAAGTAAATGAATACTATACATCATCACCAAGCAATGGATATAATTTATCTGATAGTAAAACTACAGAAGCATATAAATGGTATACAACTACTTCTAAGAAAGAATATGCACTTGGAAGTAATGGATCTAAAGCATTTAGTATGACACCAATTGGTGACTACAAATATAATGATGGTGGTGTTGATGTTACAATGTATATCCAAAGAAGTGTAACAGGAACATTTAAACCAACTAAATATTATGTATGTTCTACTAATGCTAGTTCAAATATTGTTGCATATCAACCTAATGTTGAATGTGGAAAAGGTACAAATAAAGAATTTAAATATCAAAGAGAAATGGTTTATAGTTGTACTACTAAGAGTGATTCAGAAAGTGTAATTGCTAATATAGTAAGTAGTGCAGATGCAACATGTAATAATTATTCAGCTTGGTCACAACCATCAACTAACAAATGTGACACAAGTAATAAAGCTTTATGTCAATCAGTAACAAAAACATTCTATAATTGGTATAAATTTGTAGATAGTGGAATTAAAACATATTATCCATCTGGAAGTAATACTGCAAGTGGAGAAAAAGTTTATTACACTAGTGCTCCAATAAATGGTGCTATTAAAGATACATCTACTAAAGCTACTGCTTATAAGTGGTATAAAGAATCAAAATTCACAACAAGTGATTATACAGCAACAGCTCCAAAAGGATATACAAATGTTAGTAAAACAAGTACATATAAATGGAGTGATTGGAGTGATTGGAAAACTACAAATCCAAAAGTAAGTGATGGAAGAGATAGAAGCATAGAAAGTAAAGTTAAAATTAAATTACAAGAAATAAAAGGAACAACAGCAGATAGTTGGGAAAATTTAACTGATAGTTATGTTTCTGAAGAAGAAATGATAAAAATGTTTAAAGACAAAAAATATGATGTTAATTCATTAAGTGACATTTCAAATAATGGAGAATTAAATTATCTAATAAAAATGTATGTTAGAAATAAAAAGGAGAGTAATTAATAATGGATGATAATAAATACAATTTAGATGATATAATGGAAGAAGTTAGAAATTTCGGTCCAATACAACCAGTTGACGATAGACCTGTTAGAACTAGAAGAGAAAGAAGAGAATTTGAAACTAGAGATGCAGATGAATATATTAATTCAATAAATGAAAGATTAGCAGATTATAATACTAGTAATTTTGAAAATGTTGCTTTAGATGATGTTCAAAGAATAGCAGATGAAATTTATGCTATGGAACAAGAATCAAGTGAATATGGAAGATCATTAGCAAGAAATTTTGGTAATTCAGAATCAAGTGATTTTGGAAGTATGAGTCGTTATTTAGACAGATTAGAAAACTTTTCTGAAAATGCAAGAATAGCTCAAATAGCTCTATATAATGAAATTAATAAAAGAAAAGCTGCTATAGCAGAAAGAAATAGAAGACGTCTAGAAATTAGAAAAAATTATAGATTTAATGAAGAACAAATTAAAAAATTATCAGCAACTTTAACTAATAATAAGAGTGCTTTAAGTAATGGAACTTTCCCTGAAAGTCATAAAGATTTCTTAGTACAACAAATTGATAGTTTAACTTCTTATATTGAAGCAATGGAAGATGAAAATGAAGCTTATAAAGAAGAAGAAAGTAGATTAGCTAAAGAAGTTGAAGATATTAAATTAAGAGGTATATTCCCAGTACCTGTTATGGTTGATGAAAATGAATTAAAACCAATAGATGAAAATAAAGAAAAAAAACAAGATGAAGAAGGTAAATCACTTGAAGGTGAAGAAAGTATACCAGTTCCAGAGCCAGCTTTAGATCCAAACTCAACACCAGATGGTACATCTGATGAAGAAAAAGAAGAAGAAGCTATGCCAGGAGTAGTTCCATTACCAATTGGTGGTACAGATGGTAGTGAAAGTTTACCAGATGAATTACATGAAGACAATGAAGATGATTTATCAGAAGGTTTACCAGAAGATTTACCTGAAGCACCAGAAGAAACTGAAGAAGAAAAAGAAGATGATGATGTAATAGCTCCAATAATCGGTGGAACTCCTGATGATGAAGAAGATGAGTTATTAGCAACTCCTGTTGATAATGTAGCTCAACCAAAACCAAGCTTATGGAATAAATTGAAAAAAGTATTAGTCGGTGCAGCATTGTTTATAACTTCAGTAGCAAGTTTAGGTACTGCAATACATACAGGACTATTATTACATGATAAAGATCAAGATGCTACTTATGATCAAAGTGATAATGATGATGGCGATAAAGATGATCAACAAGATGAAGATGAAGATAAGGATAAAGATAAAGAAGACGATAAAGACAAACAAGATGATGAGGAAAAGGATAAGACTCCAGGTGGAGATGAAGATGATAAAGATGATGGAAAGGATAATACAAAAGATCCAACTCCAACACCAACACCAGATCCAACTCCAGATCCAACACCTACACCAGAGCCAACTCCAACTCCAGACCCAACACCTGCGCCAACACCTACACCAGATCCAACTCCCACGCCAACACCAACTCCTACACCAGAACCTACACCAGATCCAACACCTGAAGAAAATAAAGTAGTTGGTGAATTAGCAACAGAAGGAAAAAATTTAGGTGAAACATTATATAATACAGATACAAAAACGGAAGTAACTGCTTCTGGTGAAGCTTATCAACACCATGAAGATGGTACAACTACTAAAGCAGAAGATAGAGATTTAAATCCTACAGGTCATGGCACAGTAGAAGTAACTGAAAAAGATTTACAATCTGATGAAGGTAAAAAACAAGATGTACCAAGAACAGGTGATGAAATTTCATTTGAACAAGCTACAGGACAAGTTCAAGGAGAAGAAGCTTTATCTCAAGGTGAACAAGAAAACTTATATGATGCTATTACTGATCCTAATGTTGATTGGGGTAGTTTCTTCGATGATGTAGTATCAAATGAAGCTACTATGAAACCATAGTTAATAGGAGGAAAAAAGAATGGAAAATTTAACAAACCAAGTTCTAGAATTAAGAGATGGTAAAAAATATTTTGTTTTAAGACAAGCTGCATATAAAGGTGGTTCTTATTTCCTAGCAGCAGAAGTTACACCAGATGGTGAAGACTTTACTAACAACTTTATATTTTTAGAAAAAGTTGTTGGAGAAAACGATGGAAATGCTGGATTTGCTGTAAAAGAAGTAAAAGATCCAGTAATATTAGATGTACTTGCTAAAAATATAAAATTAGATTAATTTGAATAAAAAGTTTAAAATCCTTTCAATATAAAAATGAAAGGATTTTTTATGGCAAAAAATAAAGTTGAGATTAATGGTATTAATACAAGTAAATTAAAAGTATTAACTCATGAAGAAATGATAGAATTATTTAATAGTTATAAACAAGGTGATAAAAAAGCTAAAGATAAAATAGTAGAAGGTAATTTAAAATTAGTACTAAGTATTCTAAAAAGATATCAAAATAAATGTGATAATATGGATGATTTATTTCAAATTGGAGTAGTTGGATTAATTAAAGCAGTTGATAATTTTGATTTATCTTTTAATGTAAGATTTAGTACATATGCAGTATTTATGATTGATGGTGAAATTAAAAGATATATAAGAGATAATAATTCACTAAGAGTATCAAGAAGTACTAAAGAACTTTCATATAAATTAATTAATTATAGAGAAGATTATTTATCTAAGAATTATAAATATCCTACTAATGAAGAAATGTGTAATTATTTTAATATTTCACCATATGAACTTTATAAAACATTAAATTCATTAAATGATGTAGGAAGTATATTTGAACCAATTTATAGTGATGGGGGAGATACAATATATTTAGTAGATCAATTAGAAGATAAAAAATTAAAAGATTTAGATGAATTACTAGCACTAAGAGAAGCTATGTCTAAAATGAAAGATAGAGAAAAAATAATAATAACTAAAAGATATATTGATGGATTATCACAAGCAGAAATAGCAGAAGAATTATCAATTAGTCAAGCACAAGTATCAAGAATTGAAAATAATGCATTAAATAGTGTTAAAAAATTAATTTTATAATATAATTTAATATGAAATTATCAGAATTACAAAAAAAAGATATTGTTAGTATTAGAGATGGTAAAAAAATAGGTAGAATAGTAGATGTAGAATTTGATGTTAAAAGTGGATATATGATTCATTTTGTAATAGAAAAAGCTCATTTTGTTAGAAGTTTATTTTCTCAAACTGAAGAATTAAATATAAAATTTACTCAAATAAAAAAATTAGGAGAAGATGTAATACTAATAGATATATCTTAAAAAATTTGATAAAATATAAATATGAAAAAGAAATATATAATATTTAGTTTAACAATTATTTTATTAACATTATTTGATCAATTATCTAAAATTATAGTAATAAATAATTTTGAGTTATATGATTCAGTAATTTTAATAAATAATTTTTTAAAATTTTATTATTTAGAAAATACAGGAGCATCTTTTGGAATACTTAATGGTTATACATTATTAATAATATTAATTAGTATTCTTATGATTATTTATTTAATTAAGGAAATTAAAAATCATAAAGAAAGTAATTTATTACTTATTAGTAGTAGTTTAATAATTAGTGGTGCTTTTGGTAATTTAATAGATAGAATATTTAGGGGATATGTAATTGATTTTATATCTTTTACATTATTTAATAAAGAAATGCCAGTATTTAATCTAGCAGATACTTTTATAACAATTGGAGTAATATTATATATAATAATGATATTTATGGAGAGTAGTAATGAAAGAAATAATAGTAAGTGAAGAAGATAATTTAAAAAGATTAGATGTTTTTTTAACTAGTGTTATTAATGAAAGCAGAAACTTTATATCTAAAAATATTAAAAATGGAAATATAACAGTAAATGATAATATAGTTAAAAGTGGTTATACACTTAAAACAAATGATAAAATTAAAATAAAAGATTTAACTGTAGATACAACTGTTAAAGCAGAAGATATACCACTTGATATTTTATATGAAGATAATGATATTATTGTTGTAAATAAAAAAAGTGGTATGGTAGTTCATCCAGGAAATGGAAATCACTCTCATACACTAGTAAATGCTCTAATGGCTCATACTGATGATCTTGCTGATGAAGAAGGTAGTGAAAGACTTGGAATAGTACATAGAATTGATAAAGATACTTCTGGTGTATTATTAATTGCTAAAACTAATGAAGCTTTAAGAAAATTATCAGATGACTTTAAAAACAAAAGAATTAAAAGAAAATATATAGCATTAGTACATGGTGTGATTGAAAATAATAAAGGTAAAATAAATGCACCAATTGGAAGAAGTAAAATAGATAGAAAAAAGATGTGTGTAACTGATGAAAATAGTAAAAGTGCAGTAACTAATTTTACAGTATTAGAAAGATATAAAAATTCAACACTTGTAGAATTAATATTAGAAACAGGTCGTACACATCAAATTAGAGTACATATGGATTATATAGGACATCCTGTAGTAAATGATAGTGTATATGGAAAAAGAAAAATAATTAATAATTATGGTCAAATGCTACATGCAGAGTATCTTGGATTTAATCATCCAATTACAGGTAAATTTATGGAATTTAGTGTTCCACCAGAAAAAGAATTTAATGAAATATTAGAAATATTTAAAAATTCATAAAATAAATAGTACTCATTAAAATAAATGCATAAAGTCCATATATCATATAAGGTATCAAAAAGTAAGAAGAAATCTTTGATATCTTTTTGGTTTCAATATATAAAAATATTGAAGATAAAAATGTAAGTGTAGTAATAATTAATCCTAAAAATGGACTCATTAAATAGAAAAAGAAATACATAAATAATTCATTAGAAATATAATTTGTTATTAAAATATATAAGTAATCATTATTTTTTAATATATTAGTTTTCTTCATTACTAAAATAATACTTATAGTATTTAAAATATAAATAATAAACCATATAATACTAATATATTTACCACTAAGAGCAAAACTTGGTAATTTAAGTAGATTATAAAATTCAGGATTATATCTAAAAATTAATCCACTTAAAAGCCATAAAAATAATATAATTATAAATAAAATTATGTCTTTAAAATACTTTTTTATTTTATCAACCCCTTTACTAATAATATGATTAATAGTAAAATAATATTAACGAGAAAGGAATTAAAAGATGAATATTAAAATTAATAAAAAAGATGATATTGTACTTAAAATATTACATTATTTCATTACAGAAGAAGATTATAAACCTGTTATAATAAATGGTCTTGATAATGAAATATGGCTTGAAAATATGGAAAATGATTTAAAGTTAATTAGAATAAATAATAATTATATTCACAATGATGAACAATTAAAAACTGATATGTATAAAGCTAAATCAATTATGAAAAGTATTAAAAAAAGTACATTATCAATAAATATGAATATGTTAAATTTATTACTTGATACGGGAGATGCTGTTAGTATGATTGATACTAAGAATGTAGAAACTATTAAAGTAAATAAATTATCAGATTTTAAAAAGAATAAAGTAGTAAGTGAATTCTTTCCTAAAGTTAAAACTGCAGAATTAAGTGAAAAAACTGACCCAATTGAATTCTTTAAATTAACAGAAGATATGAATGAGAAAACAATTAGAAATGAAAAGAAACTTGCTAAAATATTTAGTCAAAAGAAACCAGTTATTACATATTTATTAATTACTCTTAATATAATGGTATATTTATTTATGGCATTATATGATAGAACAGGTGAACTTTCATTTATGTTTGCTAATAACTATTTGTTTGTAAAATCTGGTGAATTTTATAGATTACTTACAAGTATGTTTATGCATGGTAATATTTTCCATTTAGCATTTAATATGTATGCTCTTTATATTCTTGGACCACAAGTAGAAAGATATTATGGAAAACTTAAATTTGCACTTATATATTTTGTTAGTGGACTTTTAGGTAGTTTATTCTCATGTGTATTTATGGGAGCTAATAGTTATAGTATTGGTGCTAGTGGAGCTATATTTGGTCTACTTGGTAGTATTGCATACTTTACATATTATTATAGAGCTACATTACAAGGATTTTTACATAGTCAAATAGTTCCAGTAATTCTTATAAATTTATGCTTAGGATTATTTTTACCAAACATTGATATTTCAGGTCACATTGGTGGACTTATTGGTGGTATATTAATGTCAATGGCAATTGGAATAGGTGATAAAGGAAGACGTAAAGATGAGATTAATGGAATAATAGTTCTTATATTAATGATTGTATTTATGACTTATATGGTAATTACTAAATGAGTATTATAGGTTATAAAAGTTTAAGTAATGATTTTACTAATATGTATGGAACTAAATATGAATTTAATAAAAAATATATTTTAAATGGTAAATTAGAGTGGAGAAAAAATGGATTTCATTTTTGTCATTATCCAGAAGATACATTAAGATATATAGAAGGATTTAATAAACCATTTAAAATAGTAAAAGTACAGGCAAGCGGTGAAATTGTTCTTTATGATGATGATTATTTTGGATATCATGATATGTATGCATCAAGTGAAATGACTTTATTAAGTGAATTATCAAGAGAAGAATTATTAAAATTAATAATTGAATCAAGAAATCAATTAAGAGCTGTAAGATTAATTAAATCTATAAAATTAGATGAAAATGAAATAAATGAAATTTTAAAAATTTATCCATATTTAGATAATGATGTAAATTATTATCAATATAATAAAAAAGATACTTATGAAAAATTATTTTTAAGAAAATAAAAACCAAGATTTAAATTCTTGGTTTTAATATTATATTTTTCTATAAAGACCAATTGCTACTCCTAGAATTGTTACATTATTTAATATTATTGGATCTAAGAAATCATTTTCTGGTTGTAATCTTATATGTCCATCTTCTTTATAAAATCTTTTTAATGTAACTTCATTTTCATCAGTCATAGCAACAACTATTTCACCATTATTAGCATCACTTTGTTTTTTAACAATTACAATATCATCATCTAATATTCCAGCATTTATCATACTTTCACCATTTACTTTTAATGTAAATACTTCTTTATTATTTGGCACTAATTCTTTTGGAAGTGCAAAGAATTCATTAGGATTTTCAATTGCTTCAATAGGGTTTCCTGCTGCTACTTTACCAAGTAATGGAACTTCAATTACATTTTCATTTCTTTTATCATATTCATTTGGAACATTTAATTCAATAGTTCTAAATTTACTTTCTGTTTGACTAATATATCCTTTTTTAGTTAAATTTTTTAAATGAACAAACATTGTTGCGGTACTACTTAAATTACATAATGCACAAAGTTCTCTAATAGTTGGTGCAAATCCTTTTTCAGCCATAAATTTTTTTATTACAGTTAATATTTCATTTTGTTTATCTGTTAACTTTTCCATAATAGACCTCCAATATTTTCTTTCAATATAATATTATCATACAAACAATTGATTGTAAATAATTTTTTTAAAATTTATGGAGTATTAATTTAACATAATTTTAATAGTTGAGTTTTGTTTAACTCTATCACCACTTTTAGGAACAGAGTCTATTACTTTATCTCCATCTCCAACAAATTCAATATTAATACCAGCATACATTGTATTTATTAAAGATTTAGCTTCTTTTTTAGTTTTACCAATAATATTTGGAATTGTATAATAAAATGTATCATCCCATCTATAAACTTTTGGAAGCCCAGTTTTATCTTCTTTTAAATCATAAATTGAAATAATATCTTCAAGTACTTGTTTTGCTATTGGAGCACTAGCAACACCACCATATTGTGTAACTCCAGTTGGATGGTCAAGTGCTACATAGATTACATATTCAGGATCATTTGCAGGCATAAAACCAATAAAAGAAAGAACATAGTTTCCACTCATATAATGTCCATCATCACCAACTTTTTGTGCTGTACCAGTTTTACCACCAACTCTATAATTTTCAATATAAGCACTTCTTCCACTACCATTTGCAACAACACTTTCAAGAGTGTATCTAACTAAATCAGTAGTTTCTTTTGTAATAATATTTGATTTTTTTAATTTAGGTGAATTTTTCTCTTCACCAACTTGTGAAACAATATATGGAGTATAAAGGTTACCACCATTAACAATTGCTGATACTGCTGTTACTTGTTGTATAGCTGTAACACTAATACCTTGACCAAATGCAGTAGTAGCTAATTCTACAGGACCTATTTTATCCATATTAAATAGTATTCCAGTAGCTTCACCATTTAAATCAATTCCTGTTTTTTTACCAAAACCAAGTTCAGTAATATATTTAAAAAGTTTTTCTTTTCCAAGTTTCATACCAAGTGTTACAAATCCTGGGTTACATGAATTTTCTGCAACTTGTACATAAGTTTGAAGTCCATGTCCTTTAAGACGCCAACAGTGAAGTGTTGCACCTTCTACTTTAATACTACCTGTATCATTATAAGTATCTTCAAATACATTAACAACTCCTTCGTTAATAGCAGCAGCTAGTGTTACAATTTTAAAAGTAGATCCAGGTTCAAAATTAGACCAAATAGCTAAATTTCTATTAATAATTTCTTGATTATAATTTTGATAGTGTTCAGGATCAAATGATGGAAGTGAACTCATTGCTAGAATTTCACCTGTTTTAGCTTTCATAACTATTCCAATTGCACCTTCTGCATTATATTTTGTATAAGCATTATTAAGAGCATTTTCAAGAGATAATTGAACATCTAAATCAATAGTTAAATATAAATCTTTTCCTGAAGTAGGGGAATCATATATTTCTTCTAATTCAAGTCTTTTTCCTTTACCATCACTATAATATTTAATACTACCATTTTTACCAGTTAATATTTTATCATATTTAAGTTCAAGTCCACTAAGTCCTTGATTATCAATACCAGTAAAACCTATAACATGAGATAAAAGTCCATCATATAAATAATTTCTTTTACTTTCTTTTAATAAATAAACTCCATCATAATTCAATTTTTCAATTTGTTCTGCTATTTCATAAGTTAAATTTCTTCCTTCTGGATGAACTCTTTCAACAGAAGTCTTTTTATTAACATGTTTATACATCTCATCATAACTAACATTAAGTATTTTACTTAAATCTTTAGAAACTTTTTCTTTGTTAGTAATTTGAGCAGGTACTAAGTATAGTCCAACTGTTGTTAAGTTATCTACAATTACTTTACCATTTCTATCATATATTTTCCCTCTATCTGCTTGAACTGTTAAATTTCTACTCCAAAGATCATTAGCAAGAGTATTTAATTTATCATATTCGATTACTTGTATATAAAATATTTTAATTATTACAAATATAAAAATTAATATTGAAAATGCAAATATATATTTAATTCTTTTATTTTGTTTAGTTTGAAACATATTATTCACCAGTAAATTATATGATAAAAAAAAGAAACAATTTCTTGTTTCTTTATTGAACAATATGTAATGTATTTGTCTCAGCAGGCTGATTATCTAATGTAGATGAAGTAGGTGGTGTTTCTGTTTCTAATTTAGGAATTGTAATAGTATCTAAATCAATACTTTCTCTTTCTTTAAAATTAGTTTCTTCATCTTCTTCATCAGAATTTGTTTGATTATTAAATAAATCATGTACAGCTAAATCATTTTCTAAATCAACTATTTTTAATAATTCATCAAAACTTGTTTCACCTAAGGCAACTTTTTCAAGTCCATCTTGAAGTATAGTATGTGTATTTCCATCTAAATAAACAAGTTTTCTTAATTTATTTTTAGTAGCACTATTTGTAATAGCATCTCTAATTTCATCAGTAATAACAAGAACTTCTGCTATGGCAATTCTGTTTCTATATCCTTTAAAACATTCTGGACATCCATCAGGATTAGCATCATATATTTTTTCAACATTTTGATGTAATACTTTATTAAATAAACTTTTTTCATATTCAGTAGTTTCTCTTAAAACTCTACAATGTGGACATAACATTCTTGCAAGTTTTTGAGAAATGATACCATTTAATGAAGTACCAATTAAATATCTTTCAACATCCATATCAGTAAGTCTTTCAATAGTATTAAGTGCATTATTTGTGTGGATTGTAGATAAAACTTTGTGTCCAGTAATAGATGCTCTAACAGCAATTCTGGCAGTTTCACTATCACGAATTTCTCCAATCATTATGATATCTGGGTCTTGTCTTAAAATACTTCTTAAAACATTTGCAAAGTTAAGTCCTATTTCAGATTGTTCTTGTACTTGATTTATACCTTCAATATCCATTTCGACTGGGTCTTCAACTGTGATTATATTAACTTCACGAGTATTTAGTTTTTGTAATATTGAGTAAACTGTTGTAGATTTACCACTACCAGTAGCTCCTGTTACAAGAACTATACCATTTGGAACTTCAATCATTTTAATTATTTTTTCTAAATTATGTTTAGAAAAACCTAATGTTTCTAAACCTTGTAAACTTTTTGAATAATCTAAAATACGAAGAACGACTTTTTCACCATTATTAGTAGGTAAACTAGAAACACGAAGATCAAGCATTTTATCCCCAATTTTACTTTTAATAGCACCATCTTGTGGAAGTCTTGTTTCCATTATGTTCATACTAGCTATCATTTTAATACGTGAAATCATATTTCTTTTAAATTCAGGTGGTACAATAGCATAATCATACAAAATACCATCAACACGCATTCTAATCTTTAAGGAATCTTTTGATGGATCGAAGTGGATATCACTCGCATTCCTTTTTACACCATCTAAAAGGATTTCATTAGCGATTTCTACTATAGGTATATTATTAAAATCAAATTCCTTCATAAATATCTCCCTTTATTCTTCTCTATTCTTTAATCATTATATAATATATTTTAGAAATAATCAAGAAAAATATATTGAAGTTTTTATCAAAAATATGATATACTTTAAAAGTAAAATAAAGAGGGAATGTATATGAAAAGAAATGGATTTAGTTTAGTTGAAATGTTAGCGGCTATTGCAATCCTTGGAATTTTAATGTTATTAGTAACACCAGCTGTAATAGTTATTAGAAATAATGTATTAAAAAATACTTTAGAAAGTAAAATAAATATTATAAATGATGCAGCTAAAGATTATGCTAATAAACATTTAAATGATATTCCAAATCACGTAAGTGCTCCATATTCTGGTGATAAAAATACAACTGATGATTGTTTAACAATATATGTAAGAACACTAATAAATGGTGGTTATATGTTAGGAGATTCTAATGATAGAATGGATTTAAAAAATCCATTAACTGATGAAACTTTAAATAATAAAATGATATGTATAAGATTTAGTGATAATAGTGCATTAACAAGAGAAATAGTAACTTATATAGTAGGGGAGCAAGATTTATATGAAGGTAAGTAATAGTTTTTTAGTAACAAGAAGAGAATTTCCTAATGATGAAATAATGGATTCAACTAAACTTCTAATAAAAAGTGGAATGGTTTTAAAAAATTCTAATGGTTCATATACATATTTACCACTCGGTTTAAAAGTTATTGAAAATATTAAAAAAATTATTAGAGAAGAATTTATAAAAATAAATTTAAATGAAATATATATGCCAACTATATTAGATAATAATATATATAAATCAACATATAGAGATAAAATGTATGGAGATGAATTATTTAAAATAGAAGATAGAAATAATAATATTTTAAATTTATCAGCTTGTGATGAAGAACAATTTATAAATATTGCTAAAAATAAAATAAAAAGTTATAAAGATTTACATTTTACACTATATCAAATTAATAATAAATATAGAGATGAAGAAAAAACTAATTATGGAATAATACGTAAAAAAGAATTTATTACAGCAAGTGCTTGTAGTTTTGATGCTGATGAAGGTGGACTAGAAGTTAGTTATGATAAAATGTTTATGACATTTAAAAATACATTTAATAAACTTGGAATAGATACATTAGTAGTTGAATCATCTCCAATTACTATGAATAATATTACAGGAGAAGAATTTCAAGTAATATCTGATTATGGTGATAATAAAATAGTAAAATGTACTAATTGTAGTTATGCTTGTAGAATAGAAGATGCTAATTCTAAATCAATTTATACAAATAGAGAAATAGAGCATAAAAAAAGAAAATTAGTTGATACACCAAATATAAAATCAGTAAAAGAAGTAAGTGAATATTTAAATGTATTTCCAAGTAATATATTAAAATCATTAATATGTAAAGTAGATAATAAATATAAAATGATATTATTAAGAGGAGAAAGTGAATTAAGTCTTAATAAATTAAAAAAATTATTTAAAACAAATAATGTTAAAATCCCAACAAGTAGTCAAGTAGAAAAAATGGGTACTGCTGTTGGATATGTTGGTCCAATTGGATGTAATATGGAAATAATTGCAGATAATGAAGTAAAGAGTATGCATAACTTTATTTGTGGAAGTAATAGAAAAGATTATCATTTTATGAATGTTAATATTGGAAGAGATTTTAATGTTAGTAAATATGCTGATTTAAAATTATTTGATGAAAATTCATTATGTCCAGTTTGCAAAAATAAATGTGATATAGTAAAAGGTATTGAAGTAGGTCAATTATTTAAATTAGGTAAAACTTATAGTGATATATTTAATTTAACTTATACTGATGAACTTAATTATAATGAATATGTACAATTAGGTTCATATCAAATGGGTATTGATAGAGTATTAAGTGCTATAGTTGAAAAAAATCATGATGATAAAGGAATAATATGGCCACTTAGTGTATCTCCATTTAAAGTATCAATTGTAGTATATAATATGAATGATAAAGAGTTATTTAAATATGCTAAACTACTTCATGATAAATTAATAGAAAATAATGTAGAAACTATGTTAGATGATAGAAAAGAAACTCTTGGAGTTAAACTTAATGATATGGAATTAATTGGTATACCAATTATAATAGTATTAGGTAGAAGATTTATTGAAGAAGGTCTTGTTGAAATTAAATATAGAAGTAAAAATACAAGTGAATTTATAGAAAAAGATAAAATTGTTAAACATATATTAAATTATATTGAAAAAAATAAGTAATTTTATAATAAAAATAATTGAACTTTAAAAAAAATAATGATAGAATATGTTTAGCTTTTGTAAAGAAGTAGTAATGTTTTAATTCATTATAAGAGAGTTGATTGTATGCTGAAATATCAATTAATGAATATTCATGAATTCACCTTTACATAAAAAGATCGTATTTTCCGCGTTAAGGAATTTAAGATGATTAATAGTCATGAATTAAGGTGGTACCACGGGTTAAACTCGTCCTTAGTTTATGACTTTTTATTTTAAGGAGGAAAAATGAAAGAAAAACTAGAACAAATTAAAACAGAAGCACAAGAAGAAGTAAAAGAAGTAAAAGATGAAAATGCTCTTAATAATGTTAAATCAAAGTATATGGGCAAAAAAAGTGTATTTAATGAAATAATGTCTTCTATGGGAAGTTTATCACAAGAAGAAAAAAGAGAAGTAGGAAGTAAAAGTAATGAAGTTAGAAGTTTTTTACAAGAATTATTTGAAAATAAATTAATTGAAATAAAAAATGAAGAATTAAATAAAAAATTAGAAAGAGATAAAATTGATATTACACTTCCTAGTAAAAAAAGAAAATCTGGTACTAAACATCCACTTAATATTGTTCGTGAAGAAATAGAAGATTTATTTATTTCTATGGGTTATGATGTAGTAGATGGACCTGAAATAGATACTGATGCTAATTGCTTTGAATTATTAAATTTACCAGCTTCACATCCAGCAAGAGATGCTCAAGATAGTTTCTATATAACAGAAGAAATGCTCTTAAGACCTCATACAAGTGCTATGCAAGTAAGAAGTATGCTAGCAAACACAGAAAAGAAACCATTTAAATTAATTTGCCCAGGAAAAACATATAGAAGAGATGATGATGATGCAACTCACTCTCATCAATTCTCTCAAGTAGAAGGATTAGTTGTAGGTGAAGATATTTCTTTATCTGATTTAAAAGGAACATTAGAATTATTTGCTAAAAAGATGTTTGGAAAAGATAGAGAAATTAGATTTAGAGCAAGCTATTTCCCATTTACAGAACCTAGTTATGAAGTAGATGTATCATGCTTTAATTGTAATAAAAAAGGATGCTCTATGTGTAAAGGTACTGGATGGATTGAAATACTTGGTTGTGGTATGGTTCATCCAAATGTACTTGAAAATTGTGGATTTGATCACACTAAATATCAAGGATTTGCATTTGGCGTTGGTATTGAAAGAGTTACAATGTTAAAATATGGAATTACTAATTTAAAATTGTTATATCAAAATGATTATAGATTCTTAAAGAATTTTGATAGAAAGGAGATGTAAAATGATATTAAGTAAAAAGTTTATAAGTGATTATACTAATATTAATAATATTGATTTTAAAGAATATGCTGATAAAATGCTTAAACTTGGAAATGAATATGAAAGTATGGGTCCACTTATTAATGCAAATAAACTTGTAATAGGTGAAGTTATTTCATGTAAAAATCATCCTGAGAGTGACCACTTACATATTTGTAAAGTTAATATTGGAAGAGAAGAATTAAATATCATTTGTGGTGCTCCTAATGTTAGAGAAGGTATAAAAGTAATAGTTGCTTTAGATGGAGCTGTTTTACCAGGTGGAACTATCAAAAAAACTACAATTTTAGGTACTGAATCAAATGGAATGATTTGTTCAATAGCAGAACTTGGTATAGAACATAAATATTTAAAAGAAGAAGATATAAATGGAATACATGAGTTACCACTAGATGCTCCTATTGGAGAAGATGCTATAAAATATTTAGAATTAGATGATGAAGTAATTGATTTTGAATTAACAGCAAATAGAGCAGATTTACTAAGTATGTTAGGTCTTGCATATGAAAGCGCTGTAATAACTGGTGAAAAAGTTAATCTACCAGATTTAACATATGAACATATAAATAAAAATATAAACGATTTATTAACATTAAAAGTTGATACTGATAATTGTTTTACATTCTTACTTAAAAGAGTAAATAATATTAAAATAGAAGAAAGTCCATTATTTATGAAAAATAGATTAATGGCATGTGGTGTTAGAAGTATTAATAATGTAGTTGATATTTCTAACTATGTAATGTTAGAAACAGGACAACCACTTCATTTCTATGATGCTGATAAATTAGGTAAATTAATATCAGTAAGAAATGCAAAAGATGGAGAAACACTAGTAACTTTAGATAATCAGAGTAGAATACTTACAAGTGAAGATATTGTAATTACTAATGGTAAAAAACCAATTGGTCTTGCTGGAGTTATGGGTGGACTTGATACTGAAATAGATGAAAATACTAAAAATGTAGTAATTGAATGTGCTATATTTAATCCAGCTAATATTAGAAAAACATCTAAAAAATTAATTAGAAGTGAAGCTAGTATTAGATATGAAAAAGGACTTGATGTTAATAGATGTTATATGGCTATTGAAAGAAGTTGTAATTTACTTTCTAAATATGCATATGGTGAAGTATTAGATGGTAGAATTGAATATAATACACTTGATAGAAATGAAAAAGTTATTAACATTACACTAGATAAAATAAATAGTGTTCTTGGATATAATTTAACAGATACTGATGTAAAAACTGTATTTGAAAAACTAAATTTTGAAGTAGAATCAAAAAATAATAAATTTAGAGTAACTGTTCCAACTAGAAGAACAGATATAAGTATAGAAGAAGACTTAATAGAAGAAGTATCTAGAGTATATGGTGTTGATAATATTAATAGTACACTTCCAGTATTTGAAAGTACACCATCAATATATAATAATAGAGATAGAGTAATTAGAAATGAAATGATAAGTTTAGGACTTAATGAAGTAATAACTTATTCATTAATTAAAGTAGATGATGTATTTAAATTTACTAATGATGAATTTGGACTTATTAAAGTATTAGATCCATTAAGTGAAGATAGAGTTGTTTTAAGACATAGTTTAATTACATCTCTATTAGATGTTTATAATTATAATAAATCAAGAAATATAAAAGACTTATCTATATTTGAAATAGGTAGAGGTTTTAGTTCTATAAATGGAGAATATATAGAAGAAAATAAACTTGCTTGTTTACTTACTGGAAATTATATGGAAGGACTTGATAAAGAATATTATGATTTCTATACAGTAAAAGGTATAGTAGAAGAATTACTTGATTATTTAGGTTATAAAAATAGATATTCATTTGTTCAAGGAGAACTTCCAGAAGAAATGCATCCAACTAAAAGTGTATATATAAATGTATCTGGAAAAATAGTTGGATTAATGGGAGAAGTACATCCTAAAATATGTAAAGATGAAGTATATGTAATTGAAATTAATTTAGACTTGTTATTTGAAAATAAAACAGGAAGAATGAAATATAAAGAATTCTCTAAATTCCCTGGTATTTCAAAAGATGTAGCATTTATTCTTTCAAAAGAAGTAACAAATGATCAAGTAATTTCTACTATTAGACAAGCAGGTGGTAAATTACTAAGTAAAGTAGAATTATTTGATTATTATGAAGGAGATAAAATAGATAAAGATAAAAAATCAATAGCATATAATTTATACTTTGAAAGTAATGATAAAACATTAAGTGATGATGATGTAAATCCATTATTTGATAAAATAATAGAAAATGTTATTAAAAAACACAATGCAATTTTAAGAGACAAATAGTCTCTTTTAATTTAATAAAAAAATTTAAAATAAAACTATATAAATAAAAAAATATATGATAAAATAAAAGAGTTAGTGATAAAGAAAGGAAAATGTTTTATGAAATATGTTTATATGTTCAGTGAAGGTAATAAAGATATGAGAAACTTACTTGGTGGTAAAGGTGCTAATCTTGCTGAAATGACTAGTATTGGTTTACCTGTTCCAAGAGGTTTTACTGTTACTACTGAAGCATGCATGGAATACTATAATTCTAACGAAGAAATTAGTAAAGAAATAGTAGATGAAATCTACAAAAATTTGAGTGAATTAGAAAGTATTACTGGTAAGAAAATGGGAGATTTAAAGAATCCATTATTAGTATCAGTAAGAAGTGGAGCAAGAGCTAGTATGCCTGGTATGATGGATACTGTCTTAAACTTAGGGCTTAACGATGAAGTAGCAGAAAGTTTTGCAAAAATAACTAATAATAAAAGATTTGTATATGATTCATATAGAAGATTTATTATGATGTTTGCTGATGTTGTTAAAGGATACTCTAAAAATTCATTTGAAAGAGTTTTAGATAAATTTAAAGAAGAAAAAAATGCTAAATTTGATACTGATTTAAATGAAGATGATATGTATGAACTTACAATGAAATTTAAAGATATATATAAGAAATTATCTAAAACAGATTTCCCACAAGATCCAAAAGAACAATTAATAGAAGCTGTTAAAGCTGTATTTAGAAGTTGGAATAATGAAAGAGCTATTTATTATAGAAAAATGAATGATATTCCATCTAGTTGGGGAACAGCTGTTAATGTACAAGAAATGGTTTATGGAAACATGGGAGATGATTCTGGTACTGGTGTTGCATTTACTAGAAATCCAGCTACAGGTGAAAAGAAACTTTATGGTGAATATTTAATGAATGCACAAGGAGAAGATGTAGTTGCTGGAGTTAGAACTCCAAAATCTATTGATACTTTGAAAGACACTATGCCAGATGTTTATAAACAATTTGTAAAAACTTGTGAGACTTTAGAAAGTCATTATAAAGATATGCAAGATATGGAATTTACTATTGAAAAAGGTAAATTATTTATGTTACAAACTCGTAATGGTAAAAGAACAGCTGCTGCTGCACTTAAAATAGCAGTTGATATGGTAAAAGAAAAAATGATTACTAAGGAAGAAGCTTTATTAAAAGTTGAACCTAAATCATTAGATCAATTACTTCATCCAAATTTTGATAGTGAATCTCTTAAAAAAGCAACTCCAATTGCAACAGGATTAGCTGCATCTCCTGGAGCTGGATGTGGTAAAATTTATTTTACTGCAGAAGAAGTAACAGAAGCTGCTAAAAATGGAGAAGATACAATTTTAGTAAGACTTGAAACATCACCTGAAGATATTGAAGGTATGAATTTAGCACGTGGAATTTTAACAATTCGTGGTGGTATGACATCACATGCTGCAGTTGTTGCTCGTGGTATGGGTAGATGTTGTGTATCTGGATGTGGTGAACTAACGATTAGTGAGGAAAAGAAAACAATAACTACAAAAGATGGTAAAGTATTTAAAGAAGGAGATTATATTTCATTAGATGGAAGCACTGGAAATGTTTATGGTGAAAAGATTAAAACAGTAGATCCAGAAATAAGTGGAAACTTTGAAACATTTATGAAATGGGCTGATGAAACTCGTAAACTAGGTGTTAGAACTAATGCTGATACTCCAAGAGATGCACTTCAAGCATTAAAATTTGGTGCTGAAGGTATTGGACTTTGTAGAACAGAGCATATGTTCTTTGAAGAAGAAAGAATATTTGCAATTCGTCAAATGATAGTATCTGAAACTGTAGAACAAAGAGAAAAAGCACTTGCAAAATTACTTCCAATGCAAAGGGGTGACTTTGAAGAACTTTATAAAGTTATGAAAGGATATCCAGTAACTATAAGATTCTTAGATCCACCACTTCATGAATTTGTTCCACATACAGATGAAGAAACTAAACCACTTGCAAAAGAACTTGGAGTAAGTTTTAAAGAATTAAAAGATAAAATAGCTTCACTTCATGAATTTAATCCAATGATGGGTCATAGAGGTTGTAGACTTGCAGTTACTTATCCAGAAATAGCAAAAATGCAAACAAGAGCTGTTATGGAAGCTGCTATTAATGTTGATAAATCAGGTATACATGTAGAACCAGAAATAATGATTCCACTTGTAGGTGAAGTAAAAGAACTTTCATATGTTAAAAAGATAGTAGAAGATACTATTAAAGAAGTATTTAAAGAACAAGATTATAAATTAAAATATAAAATTGGTACAATGATTGAAATACCAAGAGCTGCAGTTACAGCTGATAAAATAGCAGAAGAAGCAGAATTCTTCTCATTTGGAACAAATGATTTAACTCAAATGACATTTGGTTTCTCAAGAGATGATGCTGGTAAATTCTTAAAAGATTATTATGATAAACAAATTTTAGAAAGTGATCCATTTGCTAGAATTGATGAAAATGGTGTTGGAGAACTTATTAAAATGGCAGTTGAAAAAGGTAAGAGTGTAAGACCTAATATTAAACTTGGTATTTGTGGAGAACATGGTGGAGATCCTGCATCTGTTGACTTCTGTCATAGAATGGGACTTACTTATGTATCATGTAGTCCATTTAGAGTACCAATTGCAAGACTAGCTGCTGCTCAAGCTGCTATCAATAATAAATAAAAGAATAAACTAAGATAACACAATTTTATCTTAGTTTTTAATTTAAAAAAATTACATAATATATTTTAAATAGGTGAAGATAATTAAAAGTCATAAAAGTTATTGACTTAATAAATCTTTAGTTTTGCAGCAAAAATGAAAGAGTCTAGGTAACACCTAGGCTCGTTTAATATTATGAGTGTTGTGCAATAAACATAATTAATTAATATTTTAGAATTTTTTTAATTTGTT
>CANRCX010000019.1 GCA_947629235.1 uncultured Bacilli bacterium
ACCTAATTATTTATGATACATTATTTGGGAAATTTTCGCTTGATAATAGTTAGGAAATTTTCGCTTGATAATCACATTCTTTTATTTTTTATATTTGACAACAATGTATTTTTTTAGTATAATGATTTCATTAAAAGAGCTGACCGCGTATTTTATGCCAAAGGTTCTTTTATTTTTTTATACATTTTAAATTTACCATTATGATATACTCCTATTTTATTTATGTTTTTTATTCTTCTAAAAACATTATCAACTTGATATTTAATTATATCTTCTGATAGTTCTTTATTTTTAATCCAAAATATATAATTGTGTGATTGATGATTAGATACTGTAATATTTCTAATTATAAATTTATCACTTCCACTAGTAGTTATTTTAAAATCAATATATTCTTTCCCTATTTTTGAATCTGTTGACTTAAAATTTTTAGGGGTATTAAATCTTGGAAATAAAACTATCTTTTTATCAGTTAATTTAGATAATATTTCTGCAAATTCTATTTCATCTTTTTTTAAATCTGTTACTATTTTATGACCATCAATTTTATATACTTTTCCTTTATATTTAAATTCATCATATAATTTATACTTTAATATTTTATTATCTCTTTTACTTTTTTCTCCTAACCATTCAATTGTTATATCAGTAGAGTATTTCATTTTTGATTCCAATAACCATTTTTTATTGCTATATTGTAATCTTTATAAAGCATGTTTTACCTCCATACTATATAATTAGCTATAAGTATAGGAAAACACTTCTTTTTTATAAAAAAAATAAAACTTTTTCAAGTTTTATTTTAATTTTTCAATAACATTATGTAGTGTATCTGCTTCAATTATTTCAATATCATAATTATTTTCTTCTTTTAATTTAATTGCTTCTTCATAATTATCTGTTGGTACTATGAATATTTGTGCTTTCTTTTTTACAGCACCTGCAAGTTTATATTTAACTCCACCAATAGAACCAACTACTCCATTTTCATCAATTGTACCAGTACCCGCGATAACTCTTCCTTTTGTTAAATCAAATTCAGTAATTCTATTATATATTTCAAGAGCACACATAAGTCCCCTAGATGATCCACTTTCATTATCTTCAAATACAAATTCTACTTTTGGATTAGTACTTATATCTTTAAGTTCTGCAAGTGTTATTCCAATAACTACTCTATTATCTTCTTTTTGAAGTACACTATAACATTCTATTATCTTATCATTTCTAAGTACTTTTATTTTTAATTTATCATTTTCTTTATATTTAGATATTTCATTAGATAAATCTTCATAATTATTTATTTCTATACCATTTATACTTTTAATAATATCTCCAACTTTAATATTAGTATCAGCCATATCAAACACATAAGTAACTGTAACATTAATATTATCAATATTGTATTTAATATTCGCTTCACTAAAAGCAGCAATAATCGCATCATAACTAGTCTCTTTTAAATATATTTTATCTCTATCTTCAATAGTCTCTTCACTTTCATTTTCTATTCTCATATTATCAACACTAACTAAATCCCAAGATGGAATAATATAAGATAATAATATATTTGGAATAGTACCTGTTCTTGATGTTACGTAAGTTAAATTAAAACTACCAGAGGACTTATAATCACTATCTATTTTTATTCTATCTGATAAATCATCTAAAGACCCTGGTGAATATATATAATAATCAAGTCTTATAGAAAATAATATCATTATAAAAATAAGTACTAAATAAAATCTATAATTCATTTTAATATCTTTTTTAATATAATTTATTACTTTTTTAATCATATTTTAATTTCCTCAATAATATTATATCACAGATAGGAAACACTTATGAAGAAATATAAATATATATTGTTATCGCTAGTATTAATTTTATTTATTATAAATATTAAACTTGTTATATCTTCAACTTATAATGCATCTTTATTATTCTTTAATAAAGTATTTGTATCTATTTTTCCATTTATTATTCTTTGCGATATTTTAATTTATTTTGATTATCATATATTTTTAAAAAATACTATTGGTAAATTTATATCTAAAATATTTAATATAGATCCTTCTACAAGTATTATTTTTATTTTAAGTATACTTACTAGTCATCCTGCAAATAGTGTATATATTAAAGATATGTTAGATAATAATGAGATAGATATTAATACTGCTAATAAAATATTATGTTTTACTTATTTTCCTTCTATTTCTTTTGTTATAGGTACTATTGGTATTGGTCTTTATAATAGTTTTAAAATAGGTATTATTTTATATCTATTTTGTTTTTTGAATAATGTTTTAATTGGTATTTTTTTAAGAAAAGATAAAAGTATTTCAATAAATAGAAATAATATTTCTAAAGATAAAAATTTATTTGATACACTTAGGAAATCTATATTAAAAGGTATTAATACTTCAATGATTATACTTGGTAATTTAATTATATTTACAATTATTAGTAATTTATTAATTAAATATATAAGCATAGATAAAAGCTTTATTTCTATAATATCTGGTATATTAGAACTTACTAATGGTATAGTAAGTATAAGTTCTTTAAATATAAACATAATCATTAAATTAACTATAACGCTATTTATACTATGTTTTAGTGGCTTTTCTATTATATTTCAATCAATTAGTATATTAAATGTTTATAAAATTAATATTAAAAAAATACTAACAATGAAATTAGTATTTTCTATATTTACTTCCTTATTATTTTATTCTTTAATTAATCTTCTGAATTTATGCTTATAGATGCATAATAATAATTTCCACTTCTATAAAATACACCTATCATATAAGCTATTGGATCATTACATGTATTACTATTAGCACTTCCTTCATCATTACATTTTTTTAATGTTTTCATATATTCTATTGTTCCATTATCATATTTATTAACTGCATCACCATTATTTAATTCTGCCTTTATATTATCTACTACATAAATATATCTTATATTCATATCTTGAAATGTTTGACTACAATCATATAATAATTTACCCATTTTAGTTTCTTTGCAATTTTTTTGTGTTGCTTGTAAATTAATATTTGCATATCCACAACTTCCAGGTGTTACATAATTACAATCATCATTTACACCAATGTTTACTATTGCATTTAATAAATATTTATCAGAAGCTCTATCATAATATTCTTTTTCATTTGATCTTCTTGTTATAAGTGAGTAACTTGATATTAACATTGTTAAAGATAATGCTACTACTACTAATACTATTACGCTTTCTAGAAATACAAAACCATCTTTTTTCATAATTTTTCTCCTTATTTTATAATGTAAGGCTTATTATATTCACCATTTCCTGATTCTACTATTGCATCTGAAGATATTGATATTACTGGAACAACATCTAACACTTCATTAACAGCTCTTTCTTTTAGGGAACCATCAGAATTTACAGACATAACTTTTGCAACTGTATCAAAACTATATGGAGATATAGTCCAATAACTTGAATTAGTAAACATATAATAATCTTTATTTTCTACACCATAAACTCCACCTGATAGTACAATATCTTCCATAGTTACTAATCCTACAGGATAATTAAGTAACATATTTCCTGTTGAATCACTACCATAAGAAAATTCTGAAAGATTAAATCTATCATCTTTTTGTTCACAATTAAGAGTCATATTTTTTATTTCTTTATTATCTTCATATGGACTTAAAATATCTGGATCTACTATAGTAGGAATTAATTCATATGCTTTAAAATAAGTTGTACCACCTTCTACTTTAACTTCCTTTCTATTATTACAAAACATAGTATCAGTAATGAATAATGAAAGTTCAGTACCTAACATTTTTTCTATATACCAATTATCTAATATTTCTTTTACATTACTTTTTGGTGCTGCGTCTCCTAAGCTTACAGTACCATATATATATCCTACTGAATCTTTACTATTAACAATATCACTATATGAAATAGAACCAATACTTATTTTTACATTAGGATTTATAGCTTTAGTATTAGGGTCTACAACTAAAGGACATGCACCACCTTGAAATTCTCCAGCATATCTAACTCTAAAATTACCATCTTCATTAGTTCTCATTATTCTAAAACATATATTATTAAGAACAACATAATTATTATTAACATCACCCCTAAAATAATATAGTCTACCTGATGAATTATCATTGTTTAAATCTGATTTACTTATATCATCACTATAATAAAGACCATTTCCATTACCACCAGATGCACTACTTATATTATGATATTTAATATTAGAATCTAATTTAGGTGTATTATCAGTTAAGATTTTATTAAATAAAGAACTTCTTTTTTCTTGAGATATATTAAGGTCTCCATTTATTTTTTCATCTATTGCTTCTAAATATTTATTTTTTTCTGTATATGTTTGTAAAATTGCAAGCATTAAAAACAAAAATACAATTAAAAATGTATAAACAAGAGTCATTGATACAAAACCACTTTTATTCTTATATTTCATAACTTCCCTCTATTCTTTATTAATTATATAACAAAAAAAAATAAAAATCTACATTAAGTAGACTTTTTATTTTAATTAACTATGTTCATTCCAGAATAAATGTAGTTAAATGCATTTTTAATATTAATACAATTCATATATTCATTTTCTACATCAATTATTTTAGGAGGTATTGAAATTAATATATTTAAAAGCATCCTTTCTTCTTCTAAAAGACTTAAATTTTCATTATAAATATTTAATAAATAATTAAAATCTAATTTAAATCCTTCTTTTTTATAAAATTTATATAAATCAAGTACAGGAGTATCAACCAAATAATTATCAAAACTTATAAGATAATTTTTATCCCCTCTTATAAAATGATCAAGTGACAAATTATTATGAATAATACAAACTCTTTCTTTAGACTTATTTTCAACTTTTTTAAACCATTTTTTTAATGTACTACTTGCATATTTTAATGAGCTATCTATTGCAGTATAATTTCTTGCAAATAAATAATGTGATGGAGACATAAATATTTCTTCTTCTATTTTACTTATCATATCTTCATAATATTTTTTTAAATATTCTATATTATTATATAATTTATCATATATTTTTCTATATTTATTTTTACTAACATCTTTATAAAATATTGTTTTATAATGTAACATTGAAACTGTTTTTATAAATTCTACTCCTTTTATTACTTCATGATATTTTTTACTTTCAATATACTCAGTTTTTATAGTATTATTATCACTACTTTCAATTTTAGGATAATTTTCAAATCCCCTTGTTTCTAAATAATCATAAAGTTCTAGTACTCTATCATTTCTTTTTTTTAAAACTACATTATCTTCAATTATTACATTATTTTTATATTTTTTACTCATTTATTTGTGGAATAATTATTTTATCTCCAGTATTTATTTCATTTACATTATTATAATCTTTTAAATCATTTACTGTAACATTATATTTAGAACATATTGATTCAATGGTATCACCTTCACGAACAATATAAACTTTATATGTATAGTATTTATTATCTGTATTTATTATATTTGTTATATTATTAATATTTTCATTTATATCAATATTAGTTTCTTCATTATTTACTATAGTCTTATTATCTAAGGATACAATATCATTATCTTCTGTAGTATTAAAACTATCATTTATATTAGATTCATCTATATTTGTATTAATTTCATTATCTAATTCATTTTCAAGATTTTCTTCATCTTTAAAATATTCTTGCATAAAATCATCACTAGAATATTCATCTTTATCTTTAATATCTTCAATCATATTATCATCTCCTTCTTCTATTTCTTCACAAGTTAACTCTAAATCTATATTTGCTCTTAATACATCTTTTGATATATCATAAGTAAAATTATCTATATCTATTTGAATAGTATCTTTTTTTATCTTTCTAGCTATTGCTATTGAAAATGGTATTTTATAATAAAATTCTTCATCTAATACACTAGCTTCTGTCATTTTATATGTTCCAGATATTACTACATTACCTTCAATTATTTCATCTTTTACTTCATATTCATGTTCTAAATCAATACTTGTTATTTCACCAATCTTAGTTTTAAAAATAATATCTTTTTTTAATGGGATAATTTCTTTCATAATTCTCCTTTCATTAATATATATGAAAAAAAATATTCTTTATGATTAAAGAATATTTTAATTAAAATAAATCATTATATATTTCTTCATAATTAGATACTAATTTTATATTAATATTTGTTTTTAAATCTTTATTTAACATATCTATATCATTTTTATTATCTATTGGTACATATATTGTATTTATTTTATTTCTCTTAGCGGCTGTTATTTTTTCTTTTAAACCACCTACTTTTAATATATCACCTTTTAATGTAATTTCTCCAGTCATTGATATAGAATCACTAATTACTCTATTTTTAATTAATGATAATATTGATGTTATAATTGCTATTCCAGCAGATGGACCATCTTTAGATATACCAGATTCAGTAAAGTGAATATGTATATCATTTTCTTTAAAGAAGTTTTCATCAATATTAAATTTTTTAGCATTACTTTTAATATAACTTAAAGATACTTCAATACTTTCTTTTACAATATCTCCAAGAGAGCCAGTAAACGTATATCTACCACTTCCTTTATAGAAAGAAGATTCTACATCAAGAGTTTGTCCACCTAAATGATTACAAGCAACACATCTTACTACTCCAGTATGTGTTATTTTTCTTTTTGTTACATTTAAAAACAATTCTTTTTCTAAATAATGTTCTAAATCAGTTTCTGTTATTCTAACACTTATTAATTTTTTAGATGATTTTATATACTCAGTAATTACTTTTCTTATTATTTTACTTATACACCTTTCAAGTTCTCTAACTCCTGCTTCACTAGTATAATCTTCTATTATTTTTTTAATTGTATCACTATCAAATTTAATTGTATTACTTCTAAGACCATGACGTTTTAATATATTTGGTATTAAATAATTTTCACAAATATATAATTTTTCATTATCAGAATAACCTTCTAAATTAATTATTTCAAGTCTATCTAAAAGTGCTAGTGGAATTGAAGATATATCATTTGCTGTTAATATAAATAATACTTTACTTAAATCAACTTCTTCATCTACATAATTATCAGTAAATCTTTTATTTTGACTTATATCTAATATATCAAGTAAAGTTGATGCAGGATCTCCTTTATAATCTTTCTTTAATTTATCAACTTCATCAAGTAAAAACACTGGATTATTACTACCACATTTAATTAAAGATGTAATTATTTTACCTGGGTTTGATCCAATATAAGCACGTCTATGTCCAACAAGTTCTGCTGAATCACTCATACCACCTAAAGATATTTTTACAAATTTTTTATTTAGTGCTTTAGAAATTGATTCTGCAAATGTTGTTTTTCCAACACCAGGAGGCCCTACTAAACATATAATTGGACTATTTATATTTGATTCTATACTTTTAACAGCTGTATATTCTATAATTCTATTTTTAGCTTCAATCATACCATAATGAGATGAATTTAATTTCTTTTCTATTTTTGATAAATCTTTTTCATCTTTAGTTTCTTTATACCATGGTATTTCAAGTAAATATTCTATATAGTTTCTAATAATTCCTGTTTCAGGACTCATTTCACCAGAAGAATCATATCTATCAATTTCACTTAATAATTTAGTTTTAATTCTTTCTGGATATTTTCCATTATTTACCCTATCTCTTAAATTAATAACTTCTTCATCTTTTGTTAAGCTTTCACCTAACTCATCTTTAATAACTTTTAATTTTTCTTTTAAAATATAATGCTTTTGTTCATCATCAAGTCCTTTTTTAATTTCAGTTTCAATATGACCTTCAAGATCAATTACTGCACTTTCAATAGCAAGTTCTTTTATTAATATTTTACTTCTACTAATAGGTGAACCATCAAGCATTAATGATAGCTTTTTTTCAAATGTTAGTGTTAAAAAACTACCTACTAAATCTGTTAATTTATCAAGTGAAATATTTGATTTAACTTGTGACATTATTGAGTTCGTTACAAATGGATTTTTATTAACATAATTCTCAAGTTCACTCATTAATTTTCTTGTATAAGCAGTTGTTTCTATTTCACTATCTTTATTTTCTATATTAGTAATGATACTATCAAGTATTTCTTCTTCATTAGAATAATTTACATAACTAATTACTTTAACTCTATATAAACCAGATACTATAATTCTTTTATTACCATTAGGAAGATCAATTACACTTTTAATTTTACTTACAACACCTATTCTTGGTAAATCACTTGTATCAGGTTTTTCTTCAAGATTATCAAGAGGACATACAACTAAGACTTCACTATCATGATATAGACTTGATATTTCAGTAACTTTCTTGCTTATATTACTCTTAAGTTCTATCCTTACTTCTTGATATGGAAGGAGTACTAGATTTTTTAGTAGTATAACAGGTAAATTACTTTTAATCATGTCTTACTCCTCCTCTTCATGAGTTATTATTATAAAAGCTATTTAAAAAAATGTAAACAAAAAAAACAAAATTTTCACAAAAAAATTAGTGATATTTTTTTATCACTAATTAAAAATGTTTTTTTATGAATTTTTTTAACATTATTTTTTGTTTAAATTTATATTTTGTATTACTTTTTTGTTTTATAAAATTTTTATAGAAAGTTAGTTATTTCCAGTAATTATGGGCATTTTCTAGTTAAACAAAAATATTTTTATTTTTTATTTTTATCATCATAAATATTTTTTTACTTTTTTAACACTACTTTTTTTACATTTTATTTCTTTACATAGATTGACATTAAAATACCTATTATTTTATATTCAATATAGCAAAATATTATTATCAAATACTATGTTTATTTGTAATTCAAATTCTATCAAATGTAATCTTTTTAATCTTTTCTTGCTTTATATAATTTAGTATTAAAGTACTTACTCTTTCATAGTCAACTTCACCTTTTATTGGTATGTTTTTACTTTTAGAAATAGTTGTAAAACACTCTTCTATTTCTTCATCACTATATTTTTCTATTCCAAATTCACTCTTTAATATTGATGGATAATAATCGCTTAATTTCTTTAAAATATGAATTGCTATTTGTTCAACAGTTAATACTTCTTCTTTAATAATTGTCATACTTGCAAGATTTAATGCAACTTCATTATTTTCAAATTTAGGCCATAAGATACCTGGAGTATCTACCAAATCCATATATTCATTTATTTTAACAATATTTAATTTTTTAGTAACTCCTGGTTTATTTCCAACACCTAATATACTTTTACCAATTAATTTGTTAATTAAAGTACTTTTTCCTACATTTGGAACTCCTATTATTAAACATTTTGCTTTTTTAGGAAGTAATCCTTTAAGATGTCTTTTTTCATTTATCTCTATCATTAATGATTTAACTTCTTCAATGACTTTTTTATAATCATTTGAGTTTTTAGCATCACTAGTTATTACAATACTTCCTTCACTTTTATATTTTTCTATCCATTTATTTGTAATGCTTTCATCACATAAATCATATTTATTAAATACAATAATACTTTTTTTACCATTAATTATATTTTTTAAATCAGGTATTCTAGATGAAAAAGGTATTCTTGAATCTATTACTTCTATTACTATATCAATATTAGAAATAATATTTTTAATATCTTTTCTAGTTTTATACATATGTCCTGGATAATAATTAATGTTTGTTTTATTTTCATTCATTTTTAACTCATCCTATCTTTATTTACTATTTTATTTTGTAAATTTTATCACTTACTTTATAAATCAATTTTAATTAATACACCTTCTACAATTTTACCAAATTTTTTCCAAGTTTGTGTTTCAACAATTCTAAAACCTAATGATTCAAATAATTTTAAAGCCTTATCTCTATCCTTTTCAAAATTATCATATAGTTTTCTTATTCCATTTTCTTTAGCTACTTGACACAATAATTTTAAAGCTAACTTTGAATAACCACAACCCCTATATTTACTTTCTATTAAAACCCCACATTCATATCTATTTTCCTTTTCATTATAATGATAATTTACATATCCAACATATTCATTTAAATCCAAATCTTTAATATAAGCAAAATATTTATTTTTATCTTTTCTTTTTTCATAAGTTTCTTTCCATTTTTCTTTTGGAAAATCAATACAACCAGTATCATAATGATATCCATAATAAGAAACATCATATCCTGCATTATAATCCATAGATAATGGATCTTTTTGTATTTTTTCTTCATACCAGTAATCTTTTAATTCTGGCACATATAGTTCAATATTTTTCAAATTAATCACCTCGATAAGCCTTTTTTATATATAAAGGCTTATATTTACTGTGTTTTTGTTTGAGATATTATATCATATTTATCAATAATTATAAAGTAAAGTGTCTCAAAATATTTATTTAAATAATTCATCATAACTTTTTTCTTATATTCTTGCACTCATTAAATTACTTGATGAATATCTTCTTAATCCTTTATAAAATATTACAAATGCTAATAATGTTAATAATAAACAAACAGAAATATTTATTATTAATAAATAAGGATTAAATTCAATTAATATTTTAATTGGTATATAATTAGCAATACCAACTGGTACTAATGTAAATAATAACCATTTTGTTATTCCTTTAAATATGCCATCTGGATATGTTGCAAAGTTAACCATTAAACTATTTCCAACATCTGAAACCATATCGGCATTATTAAACCAAAAACTTAAACTATTTAATATTATTGATATTGCTGTTAACATTAATCCACCAGTAACACAAAAGAATATGAAAAGAATAAATGTAGTAATATTAAATCCATATATGAAATAAACAATAAATGCAAATAACATATCTCCAATTGCTGAAACTTGAATATCTGATGTTATAGTAGATAATAATATATTTTTTGGTTGAACTATATAAGCATCTAACTTTCCACTATTTATTGTTTCAGATAATTCAAAAGCTTTTTTGAAAAAGAATCTTGATACACCATAAGTACCTGCTGATATTCCCCAAAGAAGTAAAACTTGTTTAAAAGTATAGCCACCCATGTCATCTTTAATTGAAAATAATACTATCCATTGAATAATCATACAAGAATTATTTAATATCATAAATATTATATTTGATAAAAATGTTGCTTTATTCAAAAATTCTCTAACAAGAGCATATTTAATTGAAAGTCCTGTTACTTTTAATTGATTTTTAACCGCCGTTAACATTTATTCTCTTCACCCCTTTCTTATATATAAAATAGCAAATACTATATGCTATTAATATGTATATTATTTGTGCTAAAACTATACTAATAGCTTTATCCCAAGAAAAATCAACAAATAATTTTGCAGGACCATAACTTACAACATATACTGGGCTATAATTTAATATTTTTTGAATAATATTAGGAAAATATTCTATTGGAAATATTGTTCCTAAAACTAATATTATTTTACTATATACCCAATAAAAAGGTCCTGAATCTTCAATAAAGAAAGAAATTAATCCTATAGCTATTATTATTAATGCACTAATAGACGTTGCTAAAATTGATGTAATTAAAACTACAATAATATTTACTAGTGTTAAATCAGGGAAACTTTTAAGAAATAATAGTCCTGTTAACATACCTAAAAATGTATATATTAAACCTTTTACAAAAATATCTCCTAAATGTGTAGACAAACAATAACCAATATAATTATATGGTTTGTTTATATTATAAGTAATATTTCCACTTCTTACATCTTTACTAATTTTATTACAAAGTTTTCTTCCACCAAGACTCATCCATAATATTTCAGTAACAATTACATACCATGTCATTTGAGTCATAGTATATCCATTAATAAGTTCACTTTGATCACTATATAAATATTTCCATAAGTTAAATAAAATAAATAACATTATGAAATAACCTATGAAACCAAATACTATATTAAAAACATATTGCAAATTACTCATTATTTGAGTTTTTATAATAAATAAATACTTTCTCATATACTAATCCTTATTCTTATAAATATTACTTATAATATCTTCAAGTGGAATATTAGAAATATTTATATCTATTATATTATCTGGATTTAATAATTTTAAAGCATCTGCAACACTTCGTTTAGTTGTATCTACTTCTATTTTTAAATTATAGCCTTTGTCTTTAATAATAGTGATTCCATCTTCATCATCAAGATTAACTCTTTCTTTCATTTTAGCATCAACAATTTTCTTATTTAAATAATGATATTTCAAGTTTTCCATAGTATCATCAAGAACAACTTGACCATCATTAATAATAATTACTCTTTTACATAATTTTTCTATATCACCTACATCATGACTAGTTAAAAATATTGTTGTTTTAAATTCTTTATTCATTCTTTTAATTAAGGTTCTAATATTTTCTTTAACAACAGGATCTAAACCAATTGTTGGTTCATCTAAAAATAATACTTTTGGTTCATGTATTAATGACGCTACTATTTCACATCTTATTCTTTGACCTAATGATAAATTTCTAACTGGAGTATTTATAAATTCTTCTAATTCAAAAAGTGTTTTTAATTCTTCTATTTTTTTCTCTACTGCTACTTCTGGAATATCATATATTGCTCCAAAAAACTTAAAATTATCATAAGGAGTTAGATGTGTCCATAATTGTTCTTTTTGTCCAAATACAGTACCAATTTCATAAGATAATTTTTTTCTATCTTTAACTGGATCATATCCTAAAACTTTTATTGTTCCTTTATCAGGATATAAAATACTAGTCATCATTTTAATAGTTGTACTTTTACCAGCACCATTTGGTCCAATAAAAGCAATTATTTCTCCCTTTTCTACTTCAAAACTAATATTATTAACTGCTTTTACTATTTTATATTTTGGCTTTATAATTGATTTTAAACTTCCCTTTAATCCTTTTTCTTTTATTTTAACTTTAAAACTTTTTGATAATTTTTTTACTTCAATTATAGCCATATTCATCACACTCCTTTATTTTTACTATTATTAAAATAATTGTATCAAATTTTGATTTTTTTGTATATTTTCCAAATAAAAATCACAGAAATAATATCTTATTTGATAGTAATTCTGTGATTTTGATAAAACTATAAACTTGATTTCAATCTTAAATTATCTGGTATATTAGATAATCTTTTTACAACAGGTGGTTGCACTTCTTTTTTAGCATAAAAACCTAATGTATATGCTGCTAATTGAAATGCTTGTAAGCCATAATTTTGTTCTTCTGGATTTGATCCAAAGATTTGATATGATAAATCTAAATCAATAGCTTCTGGATTAATATTTTCAATAGATTTTTCAATATTAAGATGAAAAGGAATAATTCCCATTACTAAATATTCTCTTGCTACATTGTGATATAATTGAGAAAATCCATCACTTAATTCTGCAAGTAATGATTTACATTGTTCCATATCAGTTCTTTTACCTGTTACATCTTTTAAAGCATCACAAACTTCAGTAATTACTTCCTTATAAAGATATGTACCTAATTCATTCATAGGATATCCAAGTCTTGATAAAATAGATAATACTTTCATTGATCTAGAATCATAATCTGAAAGTTCTTGTTCTTCACCTAAAATATATTTCTTATATAAATCTCTATCATGATTAGCAACAAAAACTGCAAAACTTGATCCTTCTAAAATCATTGAAAACTTTTCATCTTGTGAATATTCTTCATTACTTTTTAACATATTTTCCCCTCCCTTTTTATTCGTGTTTTTTAATATAAAAAAATCACGAATATTTTATTATTCGTGACTCCAATTAGATACATAATTGTGTAGGTATATACCCGAGATAGCTCACAATAGAACCTTAAGAACTGCTTATATCTCCTCACTTGGCTATATATTATACACTTTTTTTAAAATTTGTCAAATTTTAATGATTTTATAATTCATCTTTTTTTATAGAATAAACAATAGTATCATTTCTTTCATTTGTATATTTATTATATCCTCTTTCACGAAGAATTGCATCTTTATGCATACCTGCTTTTTCCATTACTCTTCCACTAATAGGATTTCCACTTATATAATCTGCTTCAATTAAATAAAATCCACAATCATTAAGTAAATATTCTAATACTCTTCTTAATGTTTCTGTGGCATAACCACATCCCCAATATTTAGAACCAAAAGAATATGCAACTTCAGCAGTTGAATTCATTTTACTAATTGATATTACACAAATACTTCCAATTACTTCACGTGTTTCTTTTAATTCAACTATCCAATTATAACTTCCATTTTTATATTCTTCTATCCAAGATTTTATTACAGATTTTGTTTCTTCAACATTTTTGTGTACACTCCAACTTAAATATCTACAAGATTTTTCATCTGTTGCCCAATTATTAAACATGCCATCAGCATCACTTAATTCAAATTTTCTTAATATTAATCTTTGTGTTTCAAGTCTTTTTGTATTTAATTCATTCACATTTTCTTTGTTCATTATACTCTCCTAAAATATAATCGTTATATTATTCATAATAATGAATAACTATTTTTTATCGTATAAATAATATCATAAAATATAAACAAATTCAAATATAGTATATGTTATAATATATATTGGAAGTGATAAATATGGATAAATTAGATCAAATATTAAATGAAACTTCGCTTAGTACACAAGAAGTAACTAAACTCATAAAAAATAAATATGATGAAAATGATATTATAAATATAATAAATTCTCAAAATAATGAAATTGCTAGATTAAAAACAAAATATAAAAATTCTAAATTATCTAATGAAGAACTTATAAAAAATGAATTAAAAGATTATATGAGTGTATTAATCAATCTTATTAATAATCAATATGGAAATTTAATTCCAAATGATAGATTAAATAAATTAAATAGTATGTTAATAAATGATAGTATTGAAATTATTAATGATGAAAAAGATTCTCATGATATTAGTGCCAATTCAAAAACTGGAAAAATAATTGTTAATTTAGCAAAATTAGGAAAAAATGAAAATAATCCTAAACCAGATATCTATAGACAAATGGCTGTTGCTAATGGAAGTTTACCACATGAATTATTTCATATAATAATTCAAATGCTAAAACCAGAAGAAATAGCTGATGAGAGAATGATAATTAATATGTCAAATGGTGAAATTATTACATGCAGAGGCATGGTTGGATTTATGTTAAATGAAGGATTTGCCGAAAAATTTTCAGCTGAAGTTTGTAAAAATAATAATTTATATTATCAAATGGCTCCACAATATTTATCATATGTTGATTTATGTAATTACATTATGGAAAATTATCCACAAATAAATAAAAGCACTATTTTTTCATTAGATGAAAGTGATGTTATAAATTGTTTAAATAAAGAAGAAAAAGAAAAATATTATCAAGCTGAACTAATAAGTTATGCTATAAGACATAAAGGAAAAAATATTCAAGATATTAAAAGCACTAGAATAGAAAAATTAGAAATTGATTATTCACAATTTTCTCAAGATACACTAAATGAATTACAAAATTATTATTTAAATAAAAATAATAAATTAAAAGAAACAAGTATGTTATCTTATGATAAAAAGCAACTATGATAATTTTAAATTGATAATATAAAAAAATAACTTTTATTAAGTTATCTTTTCATATTTTTCTTTAATAATTCAAGTTCATTTAATATTTTAAGTTTATTTTTATTACTATTTCTTAATAATATAAAACATAATATAGAAGAAATAATAAAATTAAAGAAGACAATTATAAATGTACTACTTAAAGGCTCTGTTTTGTTTGAAGGATTAGCCATTTCTTTGAATACATCATACTTATCTTTACTTTTATATAATTTCACTATTTCTTCTTCTATTTGACTATTATAACTATCAGAATAACCTACAAATGTCTTATCACCTATTATTATAAAAGGTATTCCAAATTGTTGTGAATTAGTATCATAATTAAAAAATTCTCCAACTTGATTTAAAAGTGTTGCATTATTTTCATCATACCAAGTTTCAAAAGAAATAAGATTAAAATAATCTGAGTATTTTTTTAATAATGTATTATTTACATAATTAATAAAGTCACTACAATGTGGACAACCTTTTCCTCTAAATAAATATATATTTACTTTATCATCACTTTCTTTATAACTACTTAAATCTGTATTAATACCTTCACTTTTAAATACTTCTTCTAAAGTTTCAGTATTATAATCAGATAAATTAATTTCATCTGCTTTTACATTAAAAATTAATAATAAACTTAAAATTACTAATATTATTTTTTTCATACTATCTCCTTTCAATACTAAGTTTAATAAATTAGATTTAATATTAAAATAAAGAGTTAGTTGAAAAAAGTTCAACTTGAAGTTGAACTAATTTATTTCTATTGGAATTATGTATGAAATAGTTTTTAAATTATCATTATTTAAACTTATTTCTATATACATTTTAGTATTTTTAAATAATGTATTTTTATTATCATAATTATCTAATTTTAATTTTAAATTTTCTAAATAATTTTTAAGTGTTTTATTATTACCTTTTTCACACTCACCTAATTTAATTTTTTTACCATTTATTCCCCCATATAATATACAATCAAGATTTTTATATACTGTATTATCATCTTTTCCATTATATTTTATTTCTGTTATTATTAATGATGCTTTTGTTTCACTCCTTGCAACACTACCTATTATTTTAAAATCATTATTACTTGATTTTATTTCATTTAAAGAAAAGAATACTTCTTTATTTCTAACTAATAAAATACTCATTAAAACGATTAAGAAAACTATTAATATAAAATTTAATACTGAAAATTTATTATATTTAATTTTATTTCTTTTAGCATTTATTATTTCATCTATATCAACATTAAATTTATTACTTATTTCTTTAAGTACTAACATATCAGGTAAGTTTTTACCATTTTCCCATTTACTTACTGCTTGAAATGTAACACCTAATATATCAGCAAATTCACGTTGTGATAAATTATTCTTAAGTCTTATATCTTTTATAAATTTACCTATCTTTTCTTGATTCATAATACTTTTTCCTTTGTTATATATTATACATTAATTTTAAAATTTTTAAAGTTTTTAAAAACAAAAAGTAGATAAAATTAATCTACTTATCTATTGTACCAAATTTATTAAATGGCCATATTCTAAAATTAACTCTACCTACAAAATCTTTTTTTGTAAAATTTCCTACCATTCTACTATCTTTAGAAAGAGGTCTATTATCTCCTAAAACAAAATATTCATTAGATCCAGTTGTTGCTTTAAAATTTTCAGTATATTTGAATTTTAAATTAGTTGTAACTTTTTCACCATTAATATATAAAACATTATCTTTATATTCAATTGTTTCATTTGGAAGACCTATTACTCTTTTAATAATTTTATCATTTTCTTCTTTTAAAACTACTATATCAAATCTTTCAATATCACCTATTTTATATGCTAATTTATTTATAAATACTACTTGACCATCTGCTAGAGTTGTATCCATACTACCACCATCTACAACTGCAGGTGTCACTAGAAAAGAACGAATAAGTACTACAGCTAATATAATAAATACATAATCTTTAATAGTATGCCAAAATTTCATTTTATCACCCTTTCTATTTTAAAAAAAATTAGGATAAAACCTAATTTCTTTCTTTTAATTTGAATGTTCCTGTTAAATCTTTTAAGAAGTTAAGTTTAGCTCTTCTTGCTTTTCCTTTTTTAACTACTGTAATTTTGTCTATTAATGGACTATTAACTGGAAAAACTCTATTAATTCCTACATTTCCACTTTTCTTTCTAACTGTAAAAGTTTCACTAACACTTCCACCTTTACGAGCAGTTACAACTCCTTCAAAAGCTTGAATTCTTTCTCTCTTACCTTCCTTAATTTTTACATCAACTCTAACTGTATCTCCAACTTGAAATTCTGGAACGTTAGGATTGATTTGTTTCTTATTGATTTTGTCAATCAAATTCATACGTATATTCCTCCCTTTGCTTTATTCAATCATACATAATATGCAGCGGATTTGAGCAATATGATAATATCATAAAATATACTATTTATCAAGTGTTTTCTTAAAATTTCTATACTTTTCATTAATTGACATATTTATACAAAAATGCTATAATATAGAGCCATGTTTTAGGAGGGGTTATGAAAAAAAGAATTCTTGATTCTAAAGAAATAAGAGAAATTTTAAATATTAATGATTCAAATAAATCTGATGAAGAAAAAGCAAAATTATTAAATGATTTATGTAATATAAATGATATTAAAAATACTATTGAATATAATAAATTTAAAGAAATTGAAGGTAAAAATACAATAAAAGCATATGAAATATATAAATCATTTGTTGATAAAGGTTTATTATTTGAATATGAATCAAAATATAATTGTGATTTTAATGAAATGAAAAAAAGATTAGATAAATTAATTATTATAAATGATGCCCTATTAGATGAAACTAAAAGTGATTATCAAAAAGCATATGTATTTTTATCTTGTTATAACAATATAAAATCATTTAAAGAATCTTACGGATTATTTATTAATAGAGGATTATTATATTGTAAAATTCCTGATGAAAGATTGAATTATGCTAGTGATGTATTATTAAATTTTAAAAATATTTTAAATTCTATTATTAGTTTAGATGAAAAAGGAATTATAAAGGATGTAAAATATGTTTTAAAATGTGAAAATTATAATAAATATTATAACTATGCTAAATTTGTTATAGAAAGTTATATTAATTCTAATACTAGTCATAAGAAAAAAGAATTTTTAAATAATTTAGGAATTAATGAAGATATATTTGATTATTGTATTAAAATAATAGAAGAATTAGATTTAGATTTATATAATAAATATCTAGCTAAAAAAGAAGAAAATTATAAAAAAATAATTCTTAGAAATCAAAAAGCTATTCTTAATTTAGAAGAAGGAATTAAAACTGGATATATGCCTAATGGTGAAAAGTTTGATATATTATTATTTATTAAAAAAGTACCATTTAAAAATCATCCATATTTTTATGATCATATTAAAAAATTTATACTTCGTTTTATACCTAGTTGTTATGATACAATTATTAATTATATTTATCAAAATAAATTACAAGATTTAAATCACATTGAATTGATAAATGAAAATGATTTATTTAATACAAAAGAAATAGTTAAAAATCATATTATGACTAAAGAAGAAAAAGAAATAATAATTAATTATTTAAAATTAAGAAGAATACCAATTATTCCAAAAACTTATACAATAGCAAGAAATATGTATTTTAATAATGAATTAGATTATACAAATATTAATACTGATAACATAGAAAAAAATGATAAATTAAATTTCACTTTAATTCCTAAAATAAATAATTAAGTAGTTATATTAAAGAGGTATTTATGATAGAAATATTTAAATTTAATTATAATGGTTTTTTATATAGATTTTCACTTAAGAATAATAAACTTATTTATTCAAAAGAAAAAGATAATAAAGTTTATTATTCTTTTAATGAATGTGAATATAATATATTTAATCAAATATTAAAGAAATTAATACCTACTAATAAAACTGTTAATTTAAGTAAAGTTTATTACAATGATAAATTTTTTTATCATAAATATGACATAATTAATGATTATCATTTGTTTTCTAATATAGATAATACTCAAATAAATTTAAATGAAATACAATATTTAAATTATAAATATAATCAAGAAGAATTTGAATTTGCAAAAGATAAAGATACTAATAACAAAAATAATAAAATTAAAAGAATTATTAAAATTAGAAATTATACAGCAACAATAATTTTAATAGTTGAATTAAATGCTTTAGGATTAGTATTATTATCAAATATAAGTCCAAAATTTGAAGATCATTTAATTCAAACTATAGATACAATAAGTATAGATAAATATGATTCGATTGATGAAAATGCAATTAAAGCATGTATAAACTCTAATTCAAATTTAAATGATAAAGAAAAAGAATTCTTTTTATCTTTTGATGAATTTTTTGATAAAGATAATAATTATTTTGATGCTGATAATTTATATCACAACTTATCTACTTTTAAAATAAATTATAATAAAGAAAAGAATAAGAATAATGCTGGAACATGGAATTTTATTAATGGCATAATAAATATATATGATGCTACGAATTTTAATGATGCTGATAAATCTACATTAAGACATGAATTCTTTCATATGTTTACTAGTAATCATTTAAGAAGCTCACTTGGAAAATATTTTTATGAAACTACAAATTCACTTATTAATAATGAATTTGCTCATAAAAATCCTAATGATGGAAATTATGATTTTGGATATGGTATGTTACATAATTATGTAAGATTTATATTTGAATTAATAAATGATCAAAATAAAAACATTTCAAATCAATATCATGCAAATCCAAGAATAACATTAATAGTAGATGAACTTGTAAAAATAATACCTGATGAAGATAAAGCTTATAATTTAATTTATTTAATAGATGAATTTTATGATTCATATCAAGATTATGTTAAAAAATATTATAGTGATAAAGATTACAAAAAAGAAATGGATAAATATTATAATATTAAAGAAAATTTAGAAACTTTATTAAAAAAATATTATTCTAAAAAATATGATGTACCACTTGAAGATAATTTATATATGCAATATTTATTAGATAAATATGTAATTATAGACTATTTAATAAATAATAATATTATTTTATTACCAAAAAATTATTTTGGTGAAATTGAAAAATATAAAACATATTTTCTAGATAATAATGATAATGATATTACATTAAGATTTAATTTATCTAAAAATAAAACAGAGAAAGTATTTTTTACTATACCTAAAACTAATATAGGATTATATAATACATTTTTATTAAGTAAAATTAATGATAATGTTGAATATTTTAATAAAGGTAATTTATCAAATTATAAAGCTTTATTTAGTCAATTATTTCCAGATGATGTTATTAATGAATATATTTATACTTCTGATATTAATGTACTTATAAATGAACTTTCTAAATATGATACTAACAAAGGAAGAATAATTGGATTTTTAAATACTTATGAAAAATACTATGAATATTTAAATAATGAAAATTTAAAATTAAATCAAATAAATGCACTTGAAAGTGAAATTAATAGTAATCTTTTATATTATTTCAATTTAATCAAATATGAAAATAATAAAAATAATTTTTTACTTGCATATACTACTGATAAAGGAAGTACATTTAATAAATTAAAAAATAGTATTAATTTAGAAAATAATTATAAAATTAAAAAAATAAATCAAATTCAAGTTTATGAAAATAATGATAATATAAAACTTGAAATAGACGCGGTATATAATGACGATAGTATTTGTTTAATAGATTATTATTTAAAAAATAGTGATTTTGATTATTTTTTAGATGGTGTTTATTCATATGAACTTTCTAAAGTAACTAATAATAAATATATTGAAAATGAAGATATTAAAAATATAAGTTATTTGATAATGGAATTATTTGATAAAAATACATTAAAAAATAGATATTTTAATCAATATACAAATTATTTAGTATCATCATTAACTGAAGATGAAAATACTCTTGTTAAAGCAAATAATTTATTTAATTTATATAATAAATATACTAAATATATTTTAAAAGAAGAATTAAATGAATCTGAAAAAAATATTTTAAAAAATATAAAAAAAGAATTATATAGTTTAATTCAAGAATTTTATGAAACAAAATATAATTCTAAAATAGAAGATAATTACTATGATTATTTATTATTTGATAAAGAAAATGCAATAGATAAATTAATTACAGATGGAATTATTAATGATTCAATTGATAATATAAAAGATATTGAAATAATTTATAAAAGTTATATTAAGAATGATGAAGCTAGTATATTAGTTACATATAATAATGATCAAACTGAAACAATTAATTTAAATGATTATAATGTTAAAAAAGTTAGTTTAATCAAAAACTAACTTTTTTGTAATTCTCTATTTATTTTTTCAATATTATTTTCTATATTAATTCTTTGTATTACTGCAAATGAACAAATAACTGTTATACAAAAACTACCACCATAACTTAAGAATGGAAGTGGAACACCAGTTAATG
>CANRCX010000020.1 GCA_947629235.1 uncultured Bacilli bacterium
TAATAATAATGTTAGTAAATATCCTACACACTTCCTTTTCATATTATCACCTACTATAATGATAATACCATCTTTTTCAACAATTTTCAATTAAATAAAAAAAGAATTAATTTCCTTTAATTGTTATTAATCCTTTATCTATTTCCTCTAAGGCTCTTCCTATTTCTTTTTTAGATACATATTCACTTTCATTCATTTGAAAATGCTTATGTTCTTTCATAACCTTAGCTCTATCAGCTGCAATATGTACAAGCTTATATTTAGAGTCAACAATATTTAATAATTTGTCTATTGAAGGATATATCACTTTCACCATCTCCCTATTATTAATATAAACTATTATTTAATTTGTTACAACTAAATGGACATTTTTTTGACAACTATTTTACAATCAATTAAATTTGACTATTATAGTTGATATTATATCTAATATAAAATAAATTAAAATGATAATTGTTATATAATTTGGAATCTTTTTAATAATATTTTTACATAATGGATTAATTATATAAATAAATAGAATTGACAGAGTACCCCATATTAAACTTATAGGTAAACAAATATATTTTCCATAATGTAGTGGTAAATCACTATAATCCCAATATACCATATTAAGTATTTTTTCTATTAAATTTCCACTTATAAATTCTATTAATGTTAAAATACCTGTTACTATAAAAAAGATGATTATTGTTTCAACTATTTTATTCATATGTAAATTTTTAAATAGTTTTTTTGATAAAAATATAATTATTAAGGCTCCAATACCATATAGTGGTGTCCATGGTCCATAAAGTATTCCACTAGTAAAACCATCATCCATTAAAAATGAAAGTGATGTTTCCATAATATATCCAAGTATTGAATAAAAGAAAAATATAGTTAAATAGTACATAATATTCACCATTAATATTATGTACTATTATTTATTTTATAAACTAAGTAATACCATATTATATATAATTAATTGATATACATTATTTCTTCTTTCTACATTAGCATTTATTTTATATACATTATTTTTAGTTATTTCATTTAATTTTTTATATTGTTCTGGAAATATAACTCCTTCAACTAAATCATATTCATCACTTAGTTTTAAGAAAGACATTTTTTCATTATTTTTAGTTTTTATTGTATTAATACTTTCTACATATAAAATAGTAGTTATTGTTTTATTAAAATAATTTTTAAAATACTCTAGTGTTATTGTATTACTTCTATCATATTTAGTAACTGGATGGTGTGATAAATAAAATCCATAGTTTTTAATTTCATTGTCAATAGATTCTTTATCAGTATAATCACTTGTATCTATTAATTCTGGCATAGTATCTAATGTTACATTTAAATCTTTACATAAAGTTACATAATTTAATATTTCTTCAAATGATAATACTAATTGTTTTTTATTTATATTAAATTTATCAAAAGCACCACATTCAATTAAAGCAATTACTACTTTTTTATTGATACTTTTTCCATAGCATCTAATCATAAAGTCATAAAATGATGTAAACTCTCCTTTACTTCTTTCTTCTTCTATTTCACTACTAACATTTCTAGCAATAGATTTAATAATACTAAATGGTAATACTAACTTATTATTGTGAATTTTAAATTCATAACTAGAAATATTTATATCAATATTTTCAAAATCAATATGAAGTAAATGAGCTTCATCAATATATTCTTTTAATTTTTCACTTGATGTATTCATATTAAGTAAATTCTTCATAAAATATAATGTATAATTCACTTTTAAATATGCCATTTGAAATGCTACTAGAGAATATACTACTGAGTGTGATTTATTAAATCCATAATCTGAAAATTTAATTATTAAATCATATAATTCCAATGCAACTCTTTTATCATAACCTTTATTTATTACACCACTAATAAATTTATCTTTTTCACTTTCAATAATTGAATATTTCTTTTTAGACATTGCTCTTCTTATAATATCAGCTTCTGCATAAGTATAACCTGATATTGTTCTTAGAATTTCTAATACTTGTTCTTGATATATTATTATTCCATAAGTACTTTTTAAAATAGGTTCTAATTCTTTAACTAAATATGTTATTTTCTTTTTACCTTTTTTTCTCAAGATATATTCATTTATCATATCTCTTGGTCCTGGTCTATATAAAGCAATTGCATCTACTAAAGTATTAAAACTATCTACTTCAAGAGATTTTAAAAAGTTTTTCATACCAGAACTTTCAAATTGAAATATTCCAGTTGTATATGCATTTTTAAATAAATCTAATGTTTTTTTATCATTTAAATCAATATTATTTATATCAATAGATATATTATCATTTTTAATATCATTAATTATATTTGATATTGTATTTAAATTTTTAATAGATAAGAAATCCATTTTTAATAGACCTAATGACTCTATATGTTCCATACTATAACCAGTAAGTATAACATTATTACTTTTATATAAAGGCATTAGTGTATCTAAGTCAACATCACTAATTACAACACCAGCTGCATGCATACTAGTATTCTTTTTAAGTCCACAAAGTTTATTACAGATTTTTATTAAGTTTTTAGCATTATCATTTCTTGAAACAATATTCATAAATTCTTGATTATTTTTTAAAATTTGAAAATTCTTTTCATCTTTAATTGTTTTACAAATTCTATCTATTAAAGTATTATCCATTTTTAATACTCTTGCTATATCTCTTATTATTTGTTTTGGAAGCATTGTATTAAATGAAATAATTCTTGCTGTTTTAGTTTTACCATATTTGTTTACTACATAATCTATTACATCTTCTCTTTTTAAATTATCAAAATCTATATCAATATCTGGCATAGTTACTCTATCAGGATTTAAAAATCTTTCAAATATTAAATTATATTTTAAAGGATCTATATTAATTATACCAAGAGCATAATTAACTAAAGATGCAGCACCACTACCTCTTCCAGGACCTACTAAAATATTATGTTTTTTAGCAAATAAAACAAAATCATATACAATTAAGAAATAATCTACATAATGCATTTTTTCTATTACACTAAGTTCATACATTAATCTATTTTTATAAACGTCTGTTACATTACCTTTTAATCTTTTTTCTAATCCTTTTTTAGATAAAGCTTTTAAATATGCAAGTGAATTATCATTATATACTGGTATATGATACTCACTTTTTTTAAGTTCAATATTTATTAAATTAGAAAATTTATATGTACTTTCTATATAATTAGTATCTGTTATATTTTTAAAATATGTGTCTTCTATTTCAATTTCTTCATCAATAGTTTTATTTTCATCTATATATTTTATATATTTAAAATATTCTTTATCATTAGAATTAAAATATCTTATTTCATCTATATAAACAACATTTTCTGTAAGTAATCTAGCATTTTGTAATTCAGTATCATTTTTATATTTAATAAATAAATATGTAAAATCTTTAAATTTAGAATAATCTTGATAATCTACTACTATTATTAAATCATTATTAAATTGTTTTATAAATTCAAAGTCTAATGTATCTAAATTTCTTTTAGTAACAATTTTACATAAAGAAATATATCCATCATAATTTCTAGCATATATAAGTATATTACTTTCATTTATATTAATTTCTACTCCAAGAATAGGTTTAATATTATTATCTTTACATTTATTTATAAATTCATAAGAAGAAAACATATTTTTATCAGTTATTCCAAGAGCATTAATATTATTTTCTTTTGCATATGAAATTAACTCATCTATTTTGATAAGACTATTCATTAAATCATATTCAGTTTTAATATTTAATGGAATATATTTCATAGTAAACCTCAATAATATTTTAACACATTTAACAAATGAAAAAAACACTTAAAAAGTGTTTTTAATATAGATCAAATAGAACTGTTTTTTCATTATTATCATATGTAATATATAATCTACTTACACTATTATCTTTATCAAGTTGTATACTTTCTGTATAGATTTCTTTAACTTTATTATTTGAAAGTAATTTACCATCAGAAATCTTATATAAATAATTATCAGTTGTTAATATATAATTATCAAATGAATATTTTAATTTATAATTAGTATCTTTATTATCTTTATAAATAGTATTATCATTTAAATCAACTTTTAAAACATATTTTACTTTACTATAATCATTTTCATCATATACTTTTCTTTCATAAGTATCAATAAATTTACTTTCATATAAATCATATATTTTTCCATCTGGAGTTTGTGCTACTGTTGTACCATCATTTATAATATATACGTTTACAAATTTATCTTCTGTATCAATTTTTTCATATTTTAAATTAGAATCAGATGATTGTTTATACATATCTCCATTTTTATCTAATAAATACATATCATATTCTTCATTTTCTTCATTTTCATGTAAAAATACTTTATCTATATCTTTAGCTAATAATTTTTTATTAGATTTACTAGTATAATATACTTCTCCTTCTTTTAATTCTATTTTATCATTAGAATGTTTAAATTTATATTCTGCATAACCAAATAAAACTACTTTATAATCATTAGTATTTACACTATAAAATTCTTTATTTAATAAAGCATTAGTATTTGTGTTATTAATATCTAATAATGTTGCATTTTCTGATGCTTCATTACTTGTATATTCATTTATATTAGATACTGATAGTTTTAAATTATCAATATCTATTTTAATAATATTTCTATTATTTAATAAATAGTAAGGTGAAGCATTTAATACTTCATTTGATTGAATATCTTTAATACATATAAAGTTATTCTTTATTTCTGTTTGATCAAATATTTTATTTATATCTATTATATCTTTTGAATCAACATTTTGTGTAAATAAATCTGAATTTATATCTTCCATTAATTTTTTAGAATAGCAAGTATTTTTATTAAATTTTAAATAACTTAATATTAAATTTTTTCTTGTACTTGCATCTGTATTATCAATATCTTCAAAATAATTTAAATTAAAATATTTTGCTACACTATATCCATCAAATGAAAGTGAGCCTAAATCTTCTTTTGTAACATAAACATCATACTTTATATTATTTTCTTTACATAATGTTTTAAGTTCATCATTATATTCACTATTTCCTAAATTATAATTACAGTCTATAGATTTATCAGTCTTTTTATATATACCTATTCCTGCTAATAAAATAGAAATTATAAGTGCTACAACAATAATAACGATAATAATTTTATTTTTCACATTTCACCTCTTTTTATTTCTTTATATTAAAAGTAGATTAATATCTATCATCTACTTTACTAAAATCTACACTTTCTATTTCATCTATTACTTCTAATTGATTTTCAATTATTTGTCTTAATCTTCTTTTTAGGATATCAGTATTTCTTCTTAATTGGTCAGCATGATTTTGTGCTCTTTCAGCTTTTAATAATGCATCATTTATTATTCTACTTGCATTATGTCTTGCTTCACTAACTAATGCTTCTGCTTCTTTTCTAGCACTACTTTTTATTTGATCACCTGCATTTTCAGCAGTATATATTGCTCTATTCATAGTATCTTCTATTTTTTGATAATAAGCAATTTGATCAACTAATCTTTTATTTTCTTCTTCAGTTTTTTTACTTTTATTAAGTAAATTTTCATAGCTTCTAATAATTTCATCTAAACAACTTTGAACTTGAAATTTATCATAGCCACGAAAAACTGTATCAAATTTTCTCATGCTCCACCTCTAAATTATTTTTTTACCAATCTCCTAAATCATCTTTTTTTGAACTCTTTTTAGTATCATCATCACTAATATTTCCTTCTATTTCAAACCCCTTTGGCGCACATATTACAATTCCTGGGCCTAATTTTTCCATAGTTCCATCAATTGCATATATAATACCATTTAAGAAATCCATAATTCTTTTTGATACATCAGATGTTACTCTTTTAAAATTAACAACAACTTGATTTTTAGTTTTTAAATAATCAGCTATTTGTTGAGCTTCAGAAAAAGCCCTTGGTTCAACTAAAATAGTTTTATTTTTGTACTCTTTATTACTGCTAACTTTTGTAGTTTCTTTTACTTCTTCATATTCATCTTCATCATCAACTTCAGTTGTTAAGATTTTCTTTAATGATTCAAATGCCATAATCTTCCTCCTTTAGTCTACTACGATTTAATTTTAACACATAAATAAGTTTGTATCAATAAAAATTTAAACAATTTATTTAAAAAAAGAAAATATTTAGTATTACATTTTATATTTTCTTTTTAATATTTTTTCTTCTAATTTTTTAACAATTAAATAATTATTATAAGAACTACTAGTTAAATTTATATCATCTATATCTTTTATTTCATCTTTCATTAAAAGTTTATATGCAACTTCTATAAATTCATTATCTTCATGATTTTCTACTTTACTTCCATCTATATTATATATAACTACTTCATCTGGATTTAAAGAAACACTAGCATTTAGTGTTCCATTAGAAATAATTTCTGTATTAGGATTTGGAACACTCGGATAATTTATTTGAGATTTATGCTTTTTTAAATCAATTATTTGTTTTAATTGTTTTAGAATGTATTCTCTATTTCTTTTTTCTCTTAATATTTCATCTATTTCTTTTATTTCATCTTCACTTAATGTATCAGTATCTAATACTTCTAATTTTAATTTTAAAACTAATTTTTCTAATTTAGATAAATCACAATTATATAATTCACTAAACTCAGGAATATTACTTTTTAATATAAATTCTAAACTTTTAGGATTATCTATTTTAATATATTCATCTTTTTCAAATCTATTAAATTCTTTATATACTTCAAATGGTATATTTTTTTCATTATCAATTATATATTCAATATCACTTTTTTGTACAAAACACTCACTATTACTAATTATTTTCATATTTAACACCTTTCAATTTATTTATTATAATCTCTTTTTTATATGAAAACAATATTTTATTCTTTTATTTTAGAAATTGCTTCTTTAATAATATTAATAGAATTTATAAGTTTCTTTTCTTCATTTTCATTTAATGGCATAAATATTTTACCTTTTACACCAGAAGATCCTACTATTGCTGGAGTTGAAATACATATTTTATTTTCTTTATCATAACTTGATACTGCTAATATTATATTTTTATCTTCAAGTATTGCATTAGTAATTCTAACCATACATATTCCTATACCATAATATGTAGCACCTTTTCTTTTAATGATTTCATATGCTGAATTTCTAACTTCATCTTCTATTTTATTCATTTCAGTTTCACTTAAATAATCCCCTATATTTTTATATGCAACATTTGCACTACTCCAAGGAATAAATTCACTATCTCCATGTTCACCTATTACATATGCATCTATGTCTTTTGAGCAAACTCCTATTTTTTCACTTAATATGTATCTTAATCTTGCTGTATCTAAAGCAGTACCTGTACCAATTACTTTTTCTTCTTCTACACCACTATATTTTAATGTTAAATAAGTCATTACATCTAGTGGATTAGTAGCAACTAAATATATTCCATTAAATCCACTTTTCTTAACTTCATTAATAATACTTTTAAATATTTCACTATTTTTATATATTAAGTCCATTCTAGTTTCATTTTCTTTTTGATTAGCACCAGCTGCAATAACTACAATTCTAGCATCACTACAATCACTATAATCTCCTACTTTAACAGTTATTTTAGATGGACTATATGCAATACAGTGATTTAAATCCATAACTTCACCAATTACTTTATCTTTGTTAATATCTATAAGTATTAGTTCATCTACATATACTTTTTGATTAACAAGTGCATAAGCATAAGCCATTCCTACATTTCCACAACCAATTAAAACAATTTTATTTTTCATATTTTCACTCCTATTTTTATTATATACTAAAATTTATTTTTTACAAAATAAAAGAGATTAGTTTTTATTTAAAATTTCTAATCTCTTTATTTCTTTTTCTAAATCTTCTCTTTCTTTATTAACTATTTCTTTAGGAGCTTTATTAACATAATTTTCATTAGCTAATAATTTTTTACGTCTTTCAATAGATAACTCTAGTTTTTTCTTCTCTTCTTCTATTCTTTTTAATTCTTCTTCATTATTAGTAGAATTATCATAATAAATATCTAATTTATAATTATAAAGTTCTATTGTTAATTTATCATTATATTTACTCTTTTCAACTATTTTATCAGTTATTTTTAACATTTTATTTAATAGTTCATTGTTATTATAATCAACTATTTCAAACTCACTAGATATTTTATTTTCTACTTTTTTATTTCTAAATAAAGTTGTATATTCAAGTAAATTATCTATTTCTAATTCTTCTTTTTTAAATATTTGTTTTTTATCATATTTAGGATATTCAGTAAATAATAATATATCTTTTTCTTTAACTGGTAAATTTGAATATATTTCTTCTGTTACAAATGGCATAAATGGATGCATCATTTTAACTATACAAGTAAGAGTATATAAAAGTGTTGAATAAGTACTATCATTTTCACTAAATTTAGACATTTCTATATATTTATCACAGAAGTCTTCCCATATAAATGAGTATAGTGTACTTCCTACATTATTAAATTCATATTTATCCATATATTTAGTTACTTTTTTAATTGTTTCATTTAATTTAGTTAATATCCATTTATCAATATCATTTAGATTTTCTAATTTATAATTTTTAGTATCAAAATTTTCTAATTTCATAAGTACAAATCTTGATGCATTCCATAATTTATTAATGAAATTCCAAGTAGATGATACTTTTTCTGTATCAAATCTAATATCCATTCCCATAGCAGAAGTTGTTGTTAAATAGTATCTTAGCGCGTCTGTTCCGTACTCTTCAACCATATCCATTGGATCTATTCCATTGCCAAGACTTTTAGACATTTTTCTTCCATTTTTATCTCTAATAAGTCCATGAATTACACAATCTTTAAATGGACGAGAATTCATTTGTTTTAATGATGAAAATGCCATTCTAGCTACCCAGAAGAATATAATATCATATGCTGTTACTAAAACATCTGTTGGAAAATATCTTTCTAAATCTTCTGTATTATGTGGCCAACCAAGAGTACTAAATGGCCATAGTGCACTACTAAACCATGTATCTAATACATCATTGTCTTGTACCCAACCACTTTCTTTTGGTGCTGTATGTCCTACATATATTTCTTCACCTTTATACCAAGCAGGAATTCTATGTCCCCACCATAATTGTCTTGAAATACACCAATCATGACAATCTTCCATCCAGTGATTTAAAACTTTTTCAAATCTTTTTGGGAAGAAATTAATTTTATTATCTGTACCTTTTTGTGCATTAAGTAAGTCTTCACTCATAGATTTCATATTAACAAACCATTGTTTTGATAAATATGGTTCTACTACTGCATCTGTTCTTTCAGAGTGTCCTACACTATGTGTCATTTTTTCTATATTAATAAGTAGGCCTGATTCTTCTAAATCTTTAATAAGTTCACTTCTACACTCTTCTCTTGTCATTCCATTATATTTACCAGTAAGTTCGTTCATAGTTGCATCTTCATTCATAATTACGATTCTCTCTAAATTATGTCTTTCTCCTACTTCAAAGTCATTAGGATCATGTGCAGGAGTTATTTTAACACAACCTGTTCCAAACTCAGGATCTGCATGTTCATCTGCTATTATTGGAATTAATTTATTCATAACTGGTAGAACTACATTTTTACCTATTAAATGTTTATATCTTTCATCATTTGGGTTTACTGCAACAGCAGTATCTCCAAATAATGTTTCTGGTCTTGTTGTTGCTATATCTAAGTAGTCTTCACTATTTTCAATAAAATATTTAATATGATAAAAAGCACCTGGATCATCTTTATAAATAACTTCTTCATTTGAAAGAGCTGTTTTAGCAACAGGATCCCAGTTAATAATTCTCTCTCCCCTATAAATTAAACCTTCATTATAAAGTTTTATAAATACCTCTGTTACTGCTTCATTAAGTCCTTCATCTAAAGTAAATCTTTCTTTAGAATAATCTACTGCAAGACCTAAAGTTTTCCATTGTTCATGTATATTATTTCTATGTTCTTCAGTCCATTTCCAACATTCTTTTAAGAAATCATCTCTTCCTAGTTCATATTTATCAATACCTTGTTTTTTTAATCTATCAACAACTTTTGCTTCAGTTGCAATTGCTGCATGATCCATTCCAGGAAGCCATAATGTATCAAAACCTTTCATTTTTTTATATCTTATAATAGCATCTTGAATAGAACCATTAAGAGCATGTCCTAAATGTAAATTACCTGTTACATTTGGTGGTGGTATTACTATACAAAATGGATCTTTACTTTTATCTCCTGAATCAAAGGCATGAGATTTAATCCAAAAATCATATTTTCCTTCTTCTACTTCTTTATGATTATATTTTTTATCTAACATATTAATCCTTCTTTCTTAAATACTTTTTTGCTTCTTCTACATATGGTTTAAACACTTCTTTATTTTTAGTATAACTAAGTATTTTATCTAAATATTTTTCTCTTAATATTCTTTTTTTAGAATAATCATAATTTAAATCAAATACCATAGCTATCATAGCTATTAAATGTTCATTTTTATTTTTTACAGTAGAATATAATACTTGAGTATCTTTAAAAAATTCATCTTTTACTTCATCACTAATTTCTTCATCATCTGTTTCAACTTTTAAAAGTTTATTTGTTGAAAATGCATATAGAATATCTAATTTATCAGCATCTCTTACAATTTTAGAATGTAAAGTTTCACGAATACTTAAATCACTTGGAATACTATATTTATTATGATTTTCAATTGCTTTTTTAAGTACTTCTATATCATCTTTTTTTATTTTAAAATTATCAATTAATCCTTCATCAAATAGTATTTTAACTCCTTCATCTGCATGATCAAAACTTCTTTTATCACTATATGTTTTAAATTCTGTCCATTGTTTAAATCTAGCTACATCATGAAGAAGAGCAATTAGTGATGCTAGGTCTCTTTCTTCTGTATCTAAATTAATACTTCTACATATTTCTTCTGCTTGATGCACGACTCTATATGTATGATTATATTTATATGCTATCATATCTTCATTTAAATCAAATTTCATAGCATAATCATCAAAAGCATCATAATTTTCATCCATAGTTTTCCTCCAAAATAAAAAGGATGGATAAGGAGTCACAAAGTGACGATACCATCCTTTATTTCACTTAATTTACTTTAACGTATTTCACGTAATATTCTACTTAATTTCAAATATTAAACTCACAAGCTACCTTCATTTACTTCATTTAAGAAAGCTTTCACCAATTACTTTCATCTCTAATAAACTCTTGTAAATTACTCCTCTTGGTCTTTGTTTTTACAAGTTAAAGTATACAATATTTTAATCTATTTTGTCAATTATTTTATATAAGAACAAGACGTGATCCCATTTTAATATCAGTATTTTTGATTACTAAGTTAACATTATACATTTTACCAGTTGATTTATTATAAATATTTGCTTCATGTTCTTTATAATATTCTTCTGATAATTCTGGTATTGAACTCCTTAATATTGAAATTAAATCATGAATTCTTCTATCAACAGGAACAAACAATTCATATTTTTTATCTATAATTGGTGCTTCTATAACAACAAAAACTCTAAAATCCATAATTAATCCTCCGTATAAAAATCAAGTAATTTAATTAATATTGCATTTCCTCTATCAACATTATAACCAAAATCATTATCTATTTGTGCTCTAGTTTCTCTATTATAAGTTGATGATTTTATTGTAAATTGTTCTGTAATACCTGATCCTATCCAAATAGCATTATTAGCTTGAACATTATTTCTATAGAAATCATCATATTCATATATTTTTATCTTATCTACTGAGTCTGCTATTACTACTCTAATATTTTTCTTATTTTTTAAATTATTTAATATTGTTTTAATTTCTATTTGTGTTTTTGAATCAAATGCATTCATAAATGTTTCTATTCCAAATATTAAGAATATATTTATTTTATTATTATCTGTATTATAAACTTCTCTTAATTTATCTAATGACTCAGATAAATTATTTCCATAATAATTTTTAAATGTAGATGTATCTTTAATTACTTCATTTGCATCAATAACATTTAATTCTACATTAAATATATTTTGAAATACTTGAGACAAAGATGGAACAAATTTATCTAGCAAAGAAACATCTTGTGTAGCTATTAATGATATTGGATTTTTCATAAAATCAAATGTTGATATCTCAAGTGAATTCTTTTGTATTCCAATTGGAACTCTTTTAATATTTTGAATATTACTAGAAATATCTTGTATTCTTACATGATTTGGTAATATTGCTATCTTATCAGCTTTATTTTTAACTTTTTCATTTAATTGATTACAAATATTTTTAATAAATGTATTAATTTCATCCCATTTATATGGATAAGCTGTTTGAAATTCATATATTTCATTATCAATTTTTATAAGTCCTCTTCCTTCTATATTAGAAGGTACCATACCATGAGTTGAACCTAATATACTTGCATAATCACTTGAATCATTAAATTGTAAACATAATTGTTTATTAAAGTTTTGTGAAGTTTTACCTCTAACAGCATTAACACCACTAGCAGTTATAACAAATGATATACCATATTTTTCACCTTCACGAGATAAAGATGATATTATATCAGTATAATCTTCGTAATTTTCACTTAAAGCTTCATAATTGTTAATAAATATAATATATTGTGGTAAGAAATGTCCACTATTTTTTATATATAAATTATAATTACCATTATAGTCTGCAAATAATTTTTTACGTCTTTCTAATTCTTTAGAAATTCTACTAAATAAATTATTTAATTTTTCACTTTCATTTATAAATACAACATCACCTATTTGTGGAGCATTTACAAATGTACCAAACATTTCACTACCAAAATCAATTATATAAATATTTATTTCATTAGATGTGTGATTTATAATTAAACTATATATAATAGATGATAGCATAATTTCTTTTCCACTTACCCCATATATAAGAGTATTACATCCATTATTAAAATCAAGGGTAAGTAAATTTTGTTTTTGGTTACTAGGGTCATCATATTCACCTATAATTGCTTTAATATCCCAAGCGGCTGGTATAAATGAATATTTTCTCATTAAATTTGTAACAAATATTTCATCTGGTATTTTATCTAACCATAATTTTCTTGCTTCTACTTTCTTAGCTTTAGCACAAGCACATATATAATTTAATACATTTGATAATTCTTCACCTTTAGATATACTTTCTTCTCTTTTAACAGTTTCTACATTTTTAATAGTATCACCTATATTATTAATAAATGATATATCTCTATCAACTACTTTAGTTATTTTATCTTTAGGTATATATTTAGTTCCTGCATAAGCTGCTTGTCCAATTGCAAAGAAATCATTATAACCTACTTGTAAATAAAATCTACCTGCTTTTTTAAGAGTAACTGCATCAGGACATTTAATAACATCCATACTATCAGCTTTTTCTTGTACTTTTAAACATACTTTAAATTTAGAGTTTGACCATATTTGATCATCAACTATACCACTAGGTTTTTGTGTTGCTAGAATCAAGTGTACTCCAAGAGAACGTCCTATACGAGCTGTACTAATTAATTCATCCATAAAATCTGGTTGTTCACTTTTAAGTTCAGCAAACTCATCACTTATTATAAATAAATGTGATATAGGTTCATTAATTACACCTGCTCTATATAATTGTTGATATTTATATATATCTAGTGTACTTTCATTTAATTTTAATTTAACATCATTAAATAATTGTTGTCTTCTTTTAAGTTCACTTTGTATTGAAGATAAACTTCTTTTAATTTCAGCAGTATCTAAGTTAGTTATTGTTCCTGCCAAGTGTGGTAATCTTACACCAGTAAGTTTATTTTCAAAAGCACCAGTAAGTCCACCACCTTTATAATCTATTAGTACAAATGATACTTCTTCTGGACTAAAATTTAAACACATTGAAAGTATATATGTAATTATAAATTCTGATTTACCACTACCAGTCATACCTGCAATAAGTCCATGTGGTCCATGAAATTTTTCATGTAAGTCTAGTGTAAATGTTTCTCCATCAGCACGAAGCCCAATTGGAACACTTAAACTATTCACAGGATCACTATTTTGCCATCTATCAAGTACATTCAATTGTTCAACTTTTCCTACTTTATACATTTCTAAGAAACCAACTGAATTTTTAAGTTCATCAAATTCATTATTATGTTTAATTGGTATATTAGATAACTTTTCACACATTAATCCTAAATTAATTTCATCTGTTCTATCCATTGAAAATATTTGTTGATTTTCTTTATTTAAATCATTTTTAATTACTGCTGATTTTTCTCCATCTGCTGTTAAGAAATCATTACATTCATTTGGTAAATTAGATATTCCATCATTTAGAATTATTAATCCAAATCCATAATTTCTTTCTTCTTTTAAGATTTTATCAATAATTTCAATATTTTTATTTCTTTTAATATTATCTACTATTATTAAATAATATGGTTGTACATTTCTAAATGTAATATCATTTTCTACCATTTTACCATTATCATCACTATATTTTCTTGCAGTATATACTTGTTCTAAATAAAATGATAATTTAGACATTTCTTCATAAGTTCTAGCAAAAAATCTTATATCTTTTTGATCACTCCAAGTATGTGGTAATACTCTAAAATGATCCCATATATCACTAGTATTATCATTTATCATAAATACTAATTTTAAATCATTATAAGCATGATATGTAGATAATTGTAATAAAATACTTTTAATCATAGATTCCTTGTAACTTCTTTCACCAATTAGTACAAGTTTATTTCTACTAGTTAAATCAATTGTTACAGGACAATTTATTACATCTTTAGAACTTTCTACTATTTTATTAAGTTCATCTTTTAGATTATCTTCAATCATTGAGAAATCTTCCATAGAATAATTTAATCTTACTTTAAGTGGTATAGTTCCAATACCAACTCTTACATTTAAAAAGTCTTCACTACTAATTTGTCTTTCCCATAAATTTCTTCTTCTATTTATAATTATATTTTGTAAATCTTTTGGTTCAGGAAAATTTTCAAGTAATATTTGTTGTTGATTATTTTTAAGAGCAATTATTTTATTTTGTTTTTCTCTTAGATATTCACTATATTTTTGTTGTCTTTCTTCTTCTTTCTTTAATTGTTTTTTCTTTTGATATCTTCTCATTAATGAAGGCCATAATATAGTTGATACTATCATTGCAATTGAAATTATTATTGCAGGTAATGCGGTTAATAATGTAGATTTACCATTCATTAAATTTATTACAGAAGTTGATACACTAACAGCAGATGTCATAGTCATTGTAAGCATTGGACCTAATGTATATAATAATGGGGTGTCATCAGGTTCTACTTTTCCAGGTGGACTATCTATTTTTAATTCTTCTTCTTTTAGACTTGTTGTAAATCTAGGTTGTCTAGAATAATAATCATTTTCACTATATAATGTAGCATTATCATCTTCAACTGTTTCAATTAATTCATCTTGATTTTTAGGTAAGTCTTTTTTAATAATAAAATCACTATTTATTCTAATATTAGAATAAGGATCATTTATAATAATGTAGTCATCTAAAATTATTATTGTATATCCAAGTATAAATATAGAATCTCCTGTTTCTAAACTTTTAGTAGCATATCTTGTTCCATTAACATAAATACCATATTTTGTATCTACTGCTCTTATATTAAAACCAATATTTGTTTTAGTAAGCACTGCATGAGAATCTGCTATATATTCATTATCTATTATAATATTTTGACTTCTACCTTCACCTATTGTATATTCACCATTTTCAACTACAGCAAAAGATGTATATGTAGGATCATTTTCCTTATATACATAAATAAGAGCAGAAATAATTAATTTATCTTCACGAATTTTAATCTTATAAAATCTATTTAATTCTAATTCTTGATATTTTATTCTTTTATTATCAAATTCAAGATAGCAAACATCATTACTTAATAAAACCCATTTATTATTATTTCTTTCAACAGATATTAAATCTCTTTGATTATTTAATGAATCAAAGTCTTTTAACCAATATGTGCTTATATTTTCATTTGGAAATTCGTATTTATATAATTTTTCTGGTTTTATAAGTACTATTTGCATTTTTAACCCTTTCTATTTTTTGTCTTTTTCTTTCTTTTCTTCTTCCTTAATTTCTTCTTTCATTTCACGTTCTAATGTTTCTTTTTTTAAAGTAAGTTGTTTTAATTCATTTCTTATTCTTGCTTTATCATCTTCTATTGTATCAGTTGCCTTATTAATATTTCTATTATTATCAACTTCCATAGAATCTAATATTTTATTTATATTTCCACCTTTTATTGCATTTCGAATTAATCCTATACAATTTGATATATTTTTATTTATAGAAAGATATTGTGAATGAATATCATCAAGTGATTTTAGTGTACCCTTTTTATCGTCAATTTGACTATTTATATAGTACATTTCTTTTTTTGTACTAATTATTTTATTATCCGCTTGTCTTTCTTCCATATTACTCTCCTGAATTATTATTAATATTATTATAATTATACCATGGAATTAATATTTTAAAAAGGCTTTTTTGATAAAAAAGAACAATTATTTCATTTAATAATTGTTCTTTTATTTATTAACTAACTTCATCAAAAGGAGTCATTTGTTCATTATTTGTTTCTTCTTCTGCTACTTCATTACTATCATCTGCATATTCATAATCTGAATACATTGTATCTCTATCTTCTTGATTTTTCTTCTTTTCTATTGCTTTATGAGTAGCATATGCTCCAACTCCAACTGCTGCTCCAGCTCCTGCTAATATACCTATTGTTTTTAATGGTGAAGCTGTTTTTTCTTCAACCACTGGTTCTTCTTTAATTACAGGTATTTCTGGCTCTGGTATTGTTGGTATCTCTGGTTCTGGTTCAGGCTCAATAGGTATTTCTGGTTCTGGTTCAATTGGAACTTCTTCTTCAGGTTCTATTGGTGTATCTGGTATTTCTACAATTGATGGTTGTTCTTCTTTACTAGAACTATTTCCTGAACTTGGTTTCTTACTTGGAGTTTTACTAGATGGTTTCTTATTTCCTGAACTTGATGAACTATTATTTCCACTTGGCTTTTTATTATCATCTTTTTGTGTTTCATCAGGAGTTTTATTTTCATCTTCATTTGGTTTAGTATCAGGTTCTTTGTTTTCATTTTCATCAGGTTTTGTATCAGGTTCTTTATTTTCATCTTCATTAGGTGTTTCATCAGGATTTTTATTTTCTTCATCTTCATCAGGTTCTTTATCACTATCTGGATCTTTTTCAGGTTCTATATCAGGTTTCTTTTCTTCATCTTGTGGTCCAGGTATTGTTGGGTCTGGTGTTATTCCACTAGAAGATCCACCACCTGATGGTATATGCCATCCACCACCACTACTTCCTGTTGAACCTATGCTTCCAGCTATTGAAGATAAGTTCTTATCCATTTCTTCTACTTCACCACTAGCTTCTGCTAAATTATAGAAGCTTTGAGCTAAGATTTCTAATTTATTTATTAATGTTAATTCTATTTCATGTGATCTATCTACTATTACATTTGGCATAGAAGTAGTACTTCCAAAATAACTAAGAGCTTTTGTCTTTAAGCAACCCATGCTTTTAATTTTACCTCTTATATTATTTACATTATCTTGAACAAACTCATTATCGCATTTTATTGTTTTTAATCTTAATAATGATCTTTTTCCTTTTCTAATACTTTGTTGCATGAAGTTTTCTTCTTCTAAAACGATTTCAGGTACTAATGCTTTTACTTCATCGTAAGTGATTTCTACCCAATCTCCAGCTTCACGATCATATATTTGAAATTTATATTCTCCACTTGCAGGATTTAAATCTCCAAATCCAGTTGAAAAATCTATTAATCCATCTTTATATGGACAAGCATTTGCATTTGTGTGATTATCATTGCCACCTGAAAATTCACTTCTGTTTGAAATTAATATTAAATTTACTCCAGGTGTATTTTTCATTATTTCTTTACCAGATTCTGAGTTAAAATTATAACATAAGAACCATATATTTTCTAAAGCTTCTTCTTTTTCTTCTGTTACATTAAGATTTTTTAAATTATAAGGATCCATCAAATTTACTATTAAGTTTTCATCAGATGGATTATTCATTTTATATTGTATTGCTAAATCAACTGCAGCAGGACCACCTGCACTAAATCCACTTGTTACAAGATTTGGATTTATAAGCCCATTTTCTTCTATTTCTCTATCAATAATTTCTTGCATATAAACAGATGTTTCACCTGCTGATTTTCCTACCCATCCTGTTGATGCAGATGCAATTGGAATTAAAACAATTGAATCACTTTCGTTAGCATATAAATAATCTACTATTGGTTGTGAATCGGTAGTAACCCATCCAGACCCCTTATAATAAACATATACTGGAGTACTTGGATTTACATCTGGTGGTACATAACGAAAGCATTTAAAAATTTTTCCATCTATTTCATAATCTACAATTTCTCCATTTTCATTATAATCTGAAAAATTATAAAGATTGACTGACATTTATTTCACCCCTTTTTTAATTAAAGTTAAATGTTTCTGTATCTAACGCAAAAGCAGCCAAATTTTCATGTGAAAAGAATGAATCAATTATACTTGCATTTGAACTATCTTCTGCTGCAAGACCATCTAATAATTTATATTTCTTATCAAGTTCAGTTATTTGTGCATTGTTACTTTCAATTCTATCTCTTAAAGAATCTACATTTACTGTAGGATTACCTTCACTATCAAGATTTGGGTGATTTATTTGCCATTCTAAACCACTATTAGTTCTTTTTAAACCATCAATGAGTGTATATACTTCAAATTTTTGAGCATCATCTAATTCAGAATAAGGATTCATATATTGAGACATTTTATTAGTAGTATATATTATTTTTGCATCAAAATTTTGAATATAATTTGCATATTTTTTTAATCCTTCATTTTGACTTTTAATGCTATTCAATATTTTCTCAAATCCTTCTCCAGATAATTGAGTAGATGCAGCAGATAAAAAACTATCAATTTCTGATGTAACACCTTCTATATCTAAACCCATATCCATAAAACTAATACTATTGGCTTTAGATAAATCATCTCTAATGATTTTCATAAGAAACCTTCTTTCTATATTCTTTATTAAATATATTATAAATTAAATACAATAAAAAAGCAATTAAAGTTAAAAAAGTTTTAATTACTTTACAAAATAAAAAGCATTCAAATGAATGCCTCAGACTGTTGACAAATGAAAATTTGAAAATAGTCTTTTTAAATTAAAAAAAATATATTATAATGAAAAAGTAAGG
>CANRCX010000021.1 GCA_947629235.1 uncultured Bacilli bacterium
CACAAACCCTTATAAATAAAGGGTTTCAACAAAAATGGAGCGCTATTGCGCTCCTTCAGGGGGTTTTGGTTGAATACTTCCATACGAATCGTAGAAGTATTCTTATGACATATTTCTATGTCAATTTAATTATATAATGAATCCCCAATTTTTGTCAATTAATATTTTTAATTTTTGTCAAGTAACATAACTTTTTTATGCTCTAATTCTTTTATATAGTCATAAACTTCTAACCAATTATTTACTCTATTACAATTAGTATTTTTTTCAGAATTTACTATGGAATTAAATACTAATGAATTAATACCATTATCTTCTAATTTCTCACATGTATCTATACTATCATCTATCATTAAAAGTATATTTTCATCTTTACATACATTTAATTTATGATTTTGGCCAATTATTAATTTATCAAAATATATTTCATTTTTATTTAAATAATTATTACAAAATTCATATGCATTCTTATAAAATTTATTACTTCTTGCTGTAATAATATATATTTTATATCCATCATGTTTTAATTTATCAATTACTTCTTTTGCATTTTCTTTGATTTTCATTTGACTTGCCATTTCTTCACAATAATCATTAAAAAATGAACTAATTACACCATTAAAATTTAAACCTCTCATAATTTTATCTAAATTTTCTATTAAATAATTATCATCAGAATAATTATTTCCATATTTTAAAATATATTCTTTAATTACTTCTGAAGAATAGTTAAGTGTATCATCAATATCAATTCCAATTATTTTTTCATCTGCCATAAATACCTCACGAATTATTATATTATTTTAAAATTAATTTAATACTTGATTTCATATCTCCTAATGTTTCTATTTTTTCTTTCTTTTCTTTTTCTATTGCATGTAATACTTCATTTAAAAAGAATGATGGTTTCATTATACCATAAAATATAGAATTTAAATAATACCCACCTAGTCTATCATCTTTAAATTTAGTTTCATTAACAACTGGTGGAATAAATGTATTACTAAGCTCAATTATATTTTGTCTATAAATATCTCCATTATCTTTTTCATAATCAAATTCATTATCTTCAGTATCTGCTACTTTTAATTCATTATCACTTGTCCAATAAACATTACCACCATGTAAACAATAAAGTATTATTTTTTCATCACTTAAATCAAAGCATTCTTCTTCTAATTTTCTAAGTTCACTTATATACTTTAATACATTTACTTCATCTTTTAAATTTGCAAGTGTATCACCTTTAATATATTTCATTAAATATCCTTTTAGATTTTTTTCATCTACACTACTTAAATATACTAAGGAATCAGGATATACAAGTACATCACTTTTATACTTTGACATTTTAATTATATCATCATAACAAGGCATACTATATTTAAATTCTTTAAATACATTTCCATCTTTAGTTAAATAACATTTTGCATTATGTCCTTCCCCTAAATATTCTTTCTTATAATCTGTTGGTATACTATTTAAAACAAGGTTATTATTTTCAACTCTTTTTTCCATTTTTTTATCCCCCTTCAAATTGCTTATAAATTATACCACATTTTTATAAAAATGTAAAGTATTGTAAATAAAAAGACCTAATTTACAATATTAAGTCTCTTTAAATTTAACTTTTTAATGCATTAAATATTTTAGTCCATAATTTACTTGATGAATAATTTAGTATTCCAACTTTATAAACTTTAAGTCCATATTTATATAATAAGAAACATACTACAATTAATAAAAATATTGATATTAAAAGTCCATAAATACTAATTTCACCTAATGTATACATTACTGGAGCTAATATACCAGATATAAATGGTACATAAGACATTATTTTAATAAATATAGATCCTTGGTATAAAGCTGCATATATTGCTAAGAAGTAACCTATCATTAAGAATACCATAACTGGAGTTTGTAATTGATTATAATCTTCCATATTAGTTGTAATACTAGCAAGAATTCCAATTAATAATGAATAAGCAAAGAAACTAAGTAAAATTAATACTATAAATAATGGTATACCACTTACAAGTTTACTTGCCATATCACTTTCTAAAAATAATTTTATATATTCATTAATTGTACCAATATTTGCACTACTTCCTAATGTATTATTAATAAGTCCATTTAAACCAGATGATGTAAATACTCTAATAACTATACCAATTAAAGAATAAACAACTAATAATATTCCTTGTACTATAGCAAATACATTAGCAGATATTAATTTTGACATAAAATGTGCTTCTGGGCTTACACTTGATATAATAATTTCCATACTTTTTGAAGATTTTTCTTCATTTATTTCAGCACCTATCATTTGTACAATTAATAATATTAATAAGAAGAATGGAACAACAAATATTAATGTAATTACACTACCTATTAATTCCATAAACTCTTCATTTTCTTTTACATCTTCACTTAACATTATTCTGTTTATTTCTTCACCTTTATAAACACTAGATAATATACTTTCATCAATATTAGCAAGACTCATTGCTCTACTTATTTTAACAGTGTTAATAGCATTAACTATATCTTGATATAATATTGTATCTACATATTCATAAGATATAAAGTCTACATCAAATACATTATCATATGTTAAGTTTTCTACTTCTTTAATATTAATTATTATATCTTTTGATTCATCTTCTTTTATTTCTTTTTCTAATTCATCAAGAGATTTTGGAGCAATTTTTACTTCTGCATTATAATTTTCAAGTACATCTAAATAACTATTATCAATTATTGTTTTAAAGTCATCATAAACTCCAACTTCATCAACAACATATATATTTATAAGTTCATCAAAATCTCCACCAAATAATTTAACAATACTATCTAAATTTATAAGTGCTACTATTATTATTAATAATGCTAAATTAATTAGTTTAAATGCTTTAGTATTAATCTTACTTTTAATACTCTCTCGTGTTAAAAACTTAAACTTCTTCATCATAAGCTTCACCCACTTTACTTACAAATATTTCATTTAATGTTGGCTCTTCAACAACAAATTTAACTACATTTTTATATTTAGATATTTTCTTAAATATTGTACTCACATATTTTTCATCTTCTATTTTAATAGTGTATTCATCTTTATTTTTTTCAATACTTATAACCCCATCTAACTTCTTTACTTCTTTTTCATCTAAATCTGCAATAACTTTAATATTTTTTCTTCTATAATCTTTTTTAATTTGAGTAAGTTTTCCTTCAAGTACACTTTTTCCTTTTACTAATATTACAAGTGAATCACAAAAGTATTCTATGTGTTCCATCATATGTGATGAAAATATAATCATTGTATTATTTTCTTTTAATCTTAAAATTATTTTTTTAAACATTTCAACGCTAATTGGATCTAACCCACTAAAAGGTTCATCTAAAATTAATAATTTTGGTTCATGTAATATACTAATAATAAATTGAATTTTTTGTTGATTACCTTTTGATAATTCTTTTATTTTTTGATTTTTATAACTTTCAATATTAAATTCTTTTAAATATTTATCAAGTCTTTTTTCAACTGTTTTTTCATCTAAACCTTTAAGTACACCATAATAAATAGCTTGTTCTAATACTGTTTTAGATGGAAGTAAACTTCTTTCTTCTGTTAAAAAACCAATTTTATCACTAATACTATAATCTATTTTTTTACCATCTAATGTAATTTCACCTTTAGTTATATCTAAAAGTCCCATAATCATTCTAAATGTTGTTGTTTTACCAGCACCATTTACACCTAATAAACCAAATATTTCACCTTCATGTATTTCAAATGATAAATCATCTACTGCTTTAAATTTATCATAATATTTAGTGACATGATCTACTTTTAACATATATTCACCTTCATTCCAGTTTCAATACCTAGTTTTGTAGCTATATCTTTATTTATATGAAGTTCTAATTTACAAGTTTCATCACTTTTAATAGTTACATCATCTAATACTACACCATTTTCAAATTTAACATTAACTATTTCACCTTTACTTCTATTAAATGTTTGTAAGTCTTCACTACTCATATGAATATGTGTATTTGATACAATTGTTGAATTTTCGGCAATATATGTTCCTTTTGGACCAATTAATGTCATAGTTTCTGTATTATCTAAGTCACCACTAGATCTAACAGGGGCGTTAATACCAAAATATTCATTATCACTATCAAGTAATTCAACTTGAGTATATTTTCTAACTGGTCCGATTATTCTTACATTTTCTAATACTTTACCATTTTTTTCTAAATTAATAGTTTCTTCAGCTGCAAATTGACCTAATTGTACTAAATCTCTTTTTTTAGTAAGCTCATACCCTTCACCAAATAAAATATCTAATACTTCTCTTGTCAAATGTACATGATGATTTGACACTCCAACTAATATATCCATAAAATATCCTCCTAAAGTTTTACTACTAATAATAATTATAATATATATTAAATTAAATTTAAAGTTTATAAATATAGTTTTTTATCACAATTTTATGTTTTTATCATTAAATACTAGTAAAGGGGGATGAATATTAATGAATGGTAGTTATTATCAAACACCAGTATTTATAAATGATATAGAAAGGGATACAGAAGAACCTAAATTATATAATACAACATATCCAATGGAACAAAGTTATATAGAGAATATTTTAAGAAATAATATAGGTAAAAAAGTAAGAGTACATGCATCTTTTAGTGATTCTGTTGAATGGAGAGATAGAGTCTTTGTAGGTATAATTGAACATGCAGGTAGAGATAACTTAGTAATTAATGATATAGATAATAATAAAAACTATTTAATTTTAATGATTTATGTTGATTTTGTAGAATTTGATGAAACAATAACTTATGCCAAATAAACTTTTAATTAAATAATTTTTTTGATATAATTAAAAATGGTGAATGAAATGACTAAATCAAATTTAATTATACTTATTATTGCTTTATTAATTATATTAATTGTTTTATGTGTAATTTTGTTTAAAAACTTTAATGAAAAATTAAATAATATTTTAAATAAATTAAATGAATCTGAAAATGAAGCTCTTGAAAAATTAAAAGATAAGAAAGATATTCTTTTAAATTTAATTAAGTTTATTGAAACTAAATATAAAGTTGAAAGTAAAGTATTTGAAGATGTTAAAAAATTAAAAATTGATTCATTAAATTCATTTAAAAGTGAAAAAATATTGAATAAATGTCATAAAGAAATATTACAAATAAGAGAAGATAATAAAAAAACTAGAGAAACTAAGAATTTTAAAGAGTTACTTAAAAGTTATGATGATAATGAACTTCATATAATAGCTCTTAGAACTTATCATAATAAATATACTCTTATATATAATAATTTAATAAAAAAATTTCCTTACAATATAGTTTCTAAAATCAAAAAATATAATTTAAAAACTTTAATTGAAGGAAAAGAAATATCTAATAATTTTAATAATGATTTAGATGTGTAAATGAAACTAAAATGTTTCATTTTTTTATAATTTAAAATTAACTTCTTTTATATTATGTGCTTTTAAAAAATTATTTGCTTTTGAAAATGGTTTACTTCCAAAGAAACCATATCTTGCTGAAAAAGGACTTGGATGTGCACTTTCAATAATTAAATGTTTTGGGTTTGTAATATATTTCTTTTTTTCACGTGCAAAATTACCCCATAATATAAATACAACTGGATCTTCTTTTAAATTTAATAATTTTATAATATGATCTGTTAATAATTGCCATCCTAAGTCTTTATGAGATGCAGGACTATCTTTTCTAACACTTAGTACACTATTTAATAAAAGAACTCCTTCTTTCGCCCAAGGTGTTAAGTCTCCACAGTCTCCATTTTGAATACCTAAGTCATCATATAATTCTTTAAATATATTTTGAAGGCTAGGTGGTAATTTTATTCCTTTTTGTACACTAAATGAAAGTCCATGAGCTTCTCCTTGCCCATGATATGGATCTTGACCTAGTATTACTATTTTAGTATCTTTATAACTTGTTTGTTTTAATGCATTAAATATGTTTTCATATTTTGGATAGCAAGTATAAGTGTTATATTCATTTTTAACTACATCCATAAATTTATGAAATCCATTACTTTTCCATACACTATCAAGTACTTTATCCCAATCATTTCCAATCATATTTAACACTTCCTTATAAGTTTAATTATACTATAAGAATTAATAATAATCATAATAAATATTAAAATATCCGTATATTTCCAAATATAATTATTTTTTATAAACATGCCACTTAGTACAATTGCTATAAAAAGTATTTTAAATATATAGCTTACTATTTTATTATTAAATAAATAATCAACATTGCTTTTTAATATATAGTAACCACCTAATACTGCAGTAGAAGAAAATAATATAAATATTATTGTTAATAAATAGTTACCAAAATAACCAAATTCATAATAGAAAATATTACTTATTAACAAGTTATAATCATTTGTAATAGTATTATGATTTAAATAAATCAATAATAAACAAGTTATTAACAATGTAATTACTATTGTTATAAAGTATTCACTAAATAATTGATATTTAATAGATAAATTAATATCATTTTTATCAGTAGCAGAAGAAATACTAGTTGTTCCAATTAATATTTCATTCATAAATATACTTCTTTTAACACCAATAACCATTCCTACTAAAATTGATTTTATATTAAATATATCTTTAAAAAATAAATTAAATGCATTTATTAAATCATTAAAATTAAATATTATACTAATAATAGAAACTATAATAAAAAGTATACATTTTAAAGGAGTTATTTTATTCATAATACTTTTAGTGTCTTTAATAGATAGTCTTGTTGTCATAAATAAAATAATAAATAAAGATATAAAAATATAAATTTTTTTAATTTTAAGTGTACTTTTTATCATATAACTAATTGAATTTATTTGTATCATTTGAAATAAAAATGAATATAAAATTATTAATACAATTAAACTTATATATTTTAAATATTTACTATTAAGTCCATTTTGTAATATAAAGAAGGGCCCACCAATATAATTATCATTATTAATTTTTTGCTTATATTTGTTTCCATATAATGCTTCATAATATATAAGTGAACTTGATATTAAAGAAAAAACAATTATCCATATAACTGATGAAAATCCACCTATTATTATAGATGATAAGGTCCCTACTATACTTCCTACTCCAAGTCTAGTACCAAGTGTCATAAATAAAGCAGATTTATCATTTTTAATTAAATTTTTTAAATCTAATTTATAATTTTTAAATCTTAATTTTATTGTAAGAGCTATTGAAAACAAAAATATAAATATAATAAATATTATCCACATATTAAATTTTATTATAATTTAAAAAAGTTACCACTTTTATTTATGGTAACTTTCATTATTAATTATTTTAAAACTTCTATAAATTTGTTCAAGTAAAATTCCTCTAAATAATCCATGTGGAAAAGTTAACTTTGAAAATGATATAAGTTTATCACATTTATTTTTAACATTTTCATTTACTCCATTAGATCCACCTATTATAAATGTAATTGTTCCTTTACCACTTGAAAATATATCATTAATCATATTAGATAGTGAAATGGAATCATAACTTTCACCTTTTATATCTAAACAAATATTGTAATCTTTTGGATTAATTATTTTTAATATTTCTTCTGATTCATTATTTATATCATTGTCTTTTAATTCTATTATTTCAATTTTATGATATTTAGTAATTCTAATTTTATAATCATTTATTAAATCAGTTAAATATTTTTCTTTTATTTTACCAACGCATATTATTTTTATCATTTGTATAAGTTTAGTGGATTCATCATTTTACCATTTTTATACACTGTCAAGTGTAAATGTGTTCCAGTACAAGAACCAGTACATCCCATAATTCCTATTAACTGTCCTTTATCCACCTTGTCTCCTTTTTTGACAAGTAGTTTACTTAAGTGCATGTAAACTGATACGTAACCATTACCATGGTCTATTCTAATATTGGTACCAGCTCCACTATTCCATCCTGTTGCTGCAACTGTTACTGTACCACCTTGAATAGCAAATACATTTTTAGAAGAAGTACCACTAATATCTACTCCTGAATGGAAATGTTCTTCACCTCTAATTGGGTGAACACGATAACCATAATTTGAAGATATTCTAAATGGTTTAACTGTTGGCCAAGCCCAATAAGTAGTATTTCCATAATAAACTACATTCTTAGCTCCATATACCATTATTCTATCTACTGCTTCTGTTATAACTTCATTACTAACTTGTGCACTACTTAAGATAACACCATTCATTTCTTTTGTTGCAAATGTAACTTTAGAAAGTCCATTTGAACCTTGTTGTTTTACATATGATTGATCAGCATTTAAATTTTTATCAAATTCTATTTTTGTTTCATAAGAAATTTTTTGATATTCTGTTTCAAATGATTCTACAACTATATTAGAAAGTGGTTCAACTGGAGCTACTGTTACTTCTTGACCTACTGCTAAAAGTGCATTTTCACCTACTATATCTGGATTGGCTATTAAAAAGTCTTTAACACCAAGCTCATTGTTATAAGCTATTGTTTCTATTGTATCTGTAGCTTTAACTTTATATTTTTTATTAAGCTCTGTTGTTCCAAATAAGAAATACATATTTAAAGTATCTGGATCTGTTATTATATTTTCTTCAGTAGATACATATGTTTTTTTAATAGATACATCACTATCTAAATATATATCTGTTATTTCTTTACCTTCATCTACTATTTCTTCTTGTTCTCCATTTAAATATTTATCGTACGCATCTTCATCTACAAAAGCAAGAACTGTGTTTCTAATAGCAGTATCTAAATCTTCTTTTTTCAAAATATAAAATACTTTTTTTTCATCATCTTTTTTAATAGCTACTTCATAACCTTCTATTGTAAATGGATCTAAATCTTTAATTTCATTATATACTTCTTTAGCACTCATAAGTTTATTACTATATGTAGATACTTCTTGAACTTCAAGACCTGCTGGACTATAAACTTTATCAACTTTATATTTATCTTTTATTTCTTGTTGTTCTTTATCTATTAAATTATAAAGTTCATCATCTGATTTTATAAGTCCTATTTTATCTCCACCTAAATATACTTGATAATAATTGTGAATTTGTCTTTTAGTCGGTTCAAAAACAACACACATAAATATAACTAGTGTTGATAATAAAAATCCAATAAAAATTGTTTTAAAAGACATTTTTTCTTTATTCATATGCCTCTTCCTTACTTGCAAAATTATCAAATGAACCAGTATTCATTTTAAATACTAAATCAACTGATCCTGTATTACCTGCTCTATGTTTAGCGACTAATAACTCTATTTTTCTATTTATATTTCCATTATATGTTCCATATTCATCACTGTGTAAGAAAAGTACAATATCGGCATCTTGTTCAATAGAACCTGATTCTCTTAAGTCAGATAGTTTAGGTTTTGCATCTCCACCTTTTCTTTGTTCAACACTTCTTGATAGTTGTGCAAGTGCAATTACTGGAACATCTAACTCCATAGCAAGTTTCTTTATATCTCTTGATATTTCACTTACTTCTTGTACTCTTTGTCCTGCATATTTAGCTGAACTTGATAATAATTGTAAATAATCTATTACTATTAAATCTAGTCCATCTTGTGAATTTTTAAGTTTTCTACATTTTCTTCTTATTTCACTAACAGTAAGACCACCAGAATCATCTATAAAAAACTTTGTATCCCCAAGTATACTCATTGCTTCATTCCATTTTTTCCAATCAGTATTTTTAAGTTTTCCAGTTTTTAATACATCTCCATCAATTTTACCAACGCATTCAAACATTCTTCTTGTAATTTCTTCTACACCCATTTCAAGTGAGAAAAATGCAATACTTTTGTGTTCATGAATTGCTGCGTTTAAAGCTACGTTTAGTGCAAAAGCACTTTTACCACAACCTGGACGACCAGCAATTATAATAACTTGTTTATTTTGAAGTCCTCTAGTCATATTATCAAAATCATAATATCCTGTTCTAATACCAGTAAATTCTGATTTTGATTCAGCAAGTGCTTCCATTTGTTTTTGCATTTCTGGTAAAACATCTTGAATTCTTTTAATATCTCTTCCAAGTCTATCATTATATACACCAAGAATACTTCTTTCAGCATTCTCAACTATATCAACAATTGGATCTTGTTCTTCATAACAATCTTCTTGTATTTGAGTTGCTCTAGAAATTAAATTTCTTAAAATACTTTTTTCAAATATTATTTTAATATAATAATTTAAGTTAGCAGTACTAGGTACTGAGTTTATAATTTCTGTTATGTATTCAACACCACCTACTTTAGATAATGATTTACTTTTATCAAGTTCATTACTAACAGTAGCTGCATCTACCGGAATATTGTTAGTATGTAAATCTTTCATAGTTTTATAGATTAATTTATTTGCTTCACTATAAAACATATCATCACTAACTTCATCCATTATCTTATCTAAAGCTTCTTTTTCTAAAAAGCCACATCCAAGAACAGATATTTCTGCATCAATATTTTGAGGTTCTTTTCTTGCCATAATACCTTATATCTCCTATTTAGTTAAAACTACATTTATATCAAATTTAACCTTTTTATGTAAATTAATACTTACTTTATGTGTGCCTAATGTATTTATGTCATTATTTAAAATGATTTTCTTTTTATCTATATCATAACCTAATTTAGATAATTCTTCACTTATTTGTTTTGTAGAAATACTTCCAAACACCTTATCTTTGTCTCCAGTCTTTACTTTAAATGTAATATTTTTATTTTCTAAAGATTTTCTTATTTTATTACATTCTTCTATTTTAGCAGTCTCTATGTCTTCTCTATCTTGTATTTCTTTATTTAATACTTCTACACTTTTATTAGTATAGGCAACTGCTAATTTTTGTGAAATTAAATACTTTGCATAACCATCTTTTACTTCTTTTATTTCGTCTTTTTTAGCTTGCTTTTTAACATCTTGTAAAAATATTACTTTCATAAAAACACCTCCACATAAATTTATAATTATTATAACATAGTTTAGTTGTAAAAAAAATGAAATTGAAAAAAGTTGTAAAAAAATATTGTTTAGTATATAATTTATATAGAATAAAGGATATGATAGTATGAATGATGATTTAACAATTATTAAAGATTTTGAAGCACAATTAAAAGAATACTTAATTAAACAATTTGGAGCATTTTTACCACAAGATAAAGTATCTATTTTAAATAATACATCTTATATTACAAAAGAAGTTCTTGATAAAAATACAATTGATGAAAAAAAGAGTGAAATCACAAGAAATATGCTTGGAAGTTTAATGACTATAAAATGTTATAAAGAAATGAATATTAATGGAACATTAACTCAAGTATTATATGGTGAAGATTTAGAAAAAGCATTAATCGAATATTATGCAAAAGATTTATCAGAAAAATTTGGATTTGATATTAATGAAATTAAAGGTTTAAGTGATGACTTAGAAACTGTTAAATTATTAGATGAAAAATTAGATGGAAAGTTAGATAGTAAAGTATTTAATAGTGATGCATTAAAATTATTAGATGGTGAAGAATTAAAAGAAATAGCTCATAAATATGATACGGAAGAATTAGAAAAATATTTAGCAAGGACTGCATATGTTAGTGAAGAAAAAACTAAACAAGAAGAAAATGAAATGTTTAAAAATAATACTGAGAGACTAAATAGAATTCAAGTAGTATGGTTAAATGATAAAAAGAATATTAAATATATAGATGATAGTGGTAAAGTACATTTAATAGATATTAGTAATGCTCCAAGTGTTGAAGAATTTTATAAAGAAAAACTTGCAAATCTAAAACCTGATGAAAAATTAGATCCAGAAGAATTCTTTCATGAATTAAAAGAGCTAGCTAAAGAAACAGAATTACATAGAACTGAAGATATTAATAAAAAAGAATTAAATCATCAACAAGTAAATATGCTAAAATTCATAAAATCAAATAGTGAATTTAAACAACATGAAAATAATGATATTGTAAAACATAATAGTGAAATAAATATTCATGTACTTGAAGATACTAATGATATTGTAACAACAGATGTTAAGGATACACCATATGAACATGTAGAAGCAAATATAGTTAAAGATGGTAGTGCTGAAATGACAGATGTTGTTAGTCAAAATCAAAAAGATGCTAGTGAAAAAGTATTAACTTATGAAGAATTTAAATTATTATTTGAAAAACAATTAAAAGGTCAACAATTAACAGAAGAAGAATTAATGCAACTTAAGAATGCTGCTCCATTATATTTTGAAGAATTACAAAAAGAACAAATGAATGGTATGGAAGAAAAAGAAGAAAAAGGAAGTGTTTTATCTCCTTATAAAAAGAATCCATATTATGGATTTGCTAATAAAAACTTTATATTATATGTATTCATAATTACAATGGTTATTGCTTTAATGTTATCTGTAATACTTCAAAGTGTAAATTAATAAACAAAATAAAATAGTTCAAAATTGAACTATTTTTTTAACTTTAATTTTTTTAATACTTTATTTACATAATCTTCACCTAAACTATCATATAGTAAATTATTTTTATAAGAAATTATAAAGTATATTACTGCACCTATTAATGCACAAACAATACAAGGTATTAACATAGTAATTCTAGTATTAAATATATCTTTCATTAAATAATGAATTATATATACAACGATACTCATAGTTAATAATGGTAATATTTCTTTTTTTAATATATTAAATAATCCACTATATTTTAAATTCATTTCTTTTTTCAAAGCACTAAGTGAAATTATAAGTGATATAGTAGTACCAATTAATGTTGCAAATATTGCTCCATAATATGGATAAATATGTATTTTACTACAAAGTATCATTAATGGAATATCAAGAGATGCATTAATTAATAAGCCTACACCAGTACTAATATATATAGTTTTAAATTTATTTAGACTTTGTAAAATCATACTAATTAAATAATTTATATTAGTATAAAGTATTGAAAATGGTAATAATTTTAATATAATGCTTCCATAAGCACTAGGTCCATAGAATATTGTATATAATTCATTTGATAACATAGATATACCAACAGCCATAGGAAGTCCTATAACAATAATTATTCCAACTGATCTTATAAATTCTTTATTAATAGTTTTATAATCTTTTTTAACAAGACTACTTACCATATATGGTATTAAACTAATACTAAGTCCTGATGCTACGGCATTTACTATTAAACATATTTTACTTGCCCATGTTGCCATAACACTACCAATAGTTTCAGCTTCAGCACCACTATATCCTAAATATGATAGTCCCCTTATAACTAAAGATAAATCAGTCATACTATATATATCTATAGTAATTGAAATTATAATTAGTGGAAGACTAAATACTAATATTTTCTTAAATATAGCTTTATTACTTACTTTATCATGAGTATCTTTTTTTGGTAAATTCAATAGTTTTTTATTCTTTTTAATTTTAATTTCTAAATATATATAAGCAGCTACCCCTGCTATAAAAGCACCAAATACAGCAATTGCAACTCCTATACTAGTTTTCAATTCAAACACTCTAATTGCTAAATATGAACCAACTAATATAATAGCTATTCTTACAACTTGTTCTATAACTTGACTATTAGTACTAACACTAATAAATTTTTGACCTTGTAAATATCCTTTCTTTACTGCTAGTAATGGTACTATTAATAAACAAAATGATATACTTCTAATAACAAGTTCAATATCTTCAATACTATTTCCACCTGTTGTATTTCCAATAAATATATAAGCTATTTCTTTAGCAAATATAAATAATCCTAAAAATAAAATAGATGATAGTACTAATATAAATTTATTACATACTTTTAATGTTCTTTCTTTAGCTTCATACATTTCAAGAGTATTATATTCACTAACTATTTTACTAACAGCAAGTGGAATACCAGCTGTGCAAATATTTACAATTAAACTATATACTGTATAAGCATAAGAATATAACGCTCCACCTAATTCACCTACTATATCGTAAAAAGGAATTACATAAATTGCACCTAATAATTTAATAAATATTAATGAAATAGATGCAAGTATTGTCCCCTCTACTAAACTATTCTTTTTCATATTACTCCTTATATAATATCATTGCAGAAAAACAATATACTTGTTCTTCACCAAATACTGATACTGCAGTCCTAAACTGTATATCTATTATATCACAAGAAGTATTAGATAAAAAAGTATTAATACTATTTTCTAAATCTTTTTCATGACTTTCATCTATTATTTTTACTTTCATATTTACCACCAGTTATAATGTAACATTTTCATAAATAAAAAAATGTCGAATTAACAACATTTTATTTCTTTTCTTTCATTTTCTTTCTAATTTCATCTAATTTCATAGTGTTTGTTTTTTCAATACCAGTATCCTGTGTATCTTTATTCATATACATTCCAATAACAAAAATATATGCAAGAACATAAAACCAAATTAACAAAATAACTATATTAGCAAGGTTACCATATACTAAATTATATCTTGCTATATTATTAATATAATATGAATAAATAATTGTAATTAATAACCAAGAAATTGTAGTAAAGAATGCTCCCCTATTCATATATTTACTAGATACTTTTTCATCTGGAGCTATTGTATACAATAACTTGATAATAAAGAATATAACAACTAATGATACTGGTATTTGAACTACTGTATATATAGTATCAATAATTGATCTATATGTTTCTATAAAATTAGTAAATGTACCAATTAGATTAATAATTGATCTACCAAGCAAAGGTACTATTATGACAAATGCAAACAATATTATAAGCATAATAGCAAGAATTAATGCTTTTATAAATCTCTTTACTATATTAGAATTTTCAAAATTGAATATTGTATTACTAGTTGTAATAATTGTATTACATCCATTAGTTATAACAAATACACTTAAACATAGTGTAATAAAAGTATTCGGTGTAATTTCACTTGTAAATACTGGTTGTAAAAAACTAGCAACATCTTTTGGAAATGTTTCATTTAAGAAATTTAATATAATATCCATTGATATATGAAAAGATGTTAAAAAGTAAAATAATAAAGATAAAATTGGAATTATAGCCAAAAAGAAAGAGTATGCAAGATTACCAGATAATATTGCTATTTCTCTTTTTGTTAAAAAATCATATACTTTCTTTATTTTTTCTTTCATACTCTTTCCTTTACATTACTTTATATTTTTACTTTTACTTATTTTAACAAGTGTATCATTAATCGCATCATCTATAGTCATTTGTTCATTTAATATCATTGTATATCCTATTGATACACCATGATCTTTATTTGGTAAAACTGATGCAAATTCACGATTAAGTTTATGAATATATGTAACTATTTTCTTTTCATCATGACCAACAAGATAAATCATAAATTCATCTCCATCAGTTCTCATTATTTCACTATTATCTCTTTGTGTTTTAATAAGTACACTAGCAACAGCTTTAATTTGATTATCACCTGCTTCATGTCCTTCTTTATCATTTAATGATTTTAATTTATTAATATCTATAATTATGATAGCTTGTGGATAAACTTTAGTTGATGACCAAAAATCTATATTATCATTTAAATAATTTCTATTTTTTAAATTTGTCATCGCATCAAAATAATATAATCTATCTTCTTTCTTTATTTTTTTAGTAACCATTACTTTTTTAATAATTCCATAAATTATAAATGAAATTACTAATATTCCAATAACTATATATAATAAATTACTAATTATAAAATTGAATATTCTATTATTTTTAAGTGTTTGTATTACTCCTAAAACACTCTCATTTTTAACTTCATTTGAACTTAATGTACTTAAATAGAAATCAAATAAACTATTTAATGAAGTATTATCTTTCTTTAATAAGAATGAGTTATTAAGTTTAACACTATCAATATATCTAATACTATATTTTTTTAATGATGAATCTTTATAATAATCATATACTTCTTTTTCAATAATAATTATTGAATCTTCATTAATATTTTTTAGTAATGTTTTAACACTTGGGTAATCATTTATTTCAAATAAATTTTTACTTGCCATGTTATATTTAAGATTCATATTATTTAACATATCAATATGTTCATTAGTTAAACTATATAATGAATTTACAACTAAATTATTATCTACATGAGCAAGAACTACATATTCTGTTGAACCAAGTGTTTTACTATTATCATAATTTTCATTACTCAATGAATAATAATTTAATGCTATATCAATTTTTTTATTTTTTAATGCTTCTCCAAGTTCTTTTGTGTCTTTATATTCAATATATTTGTAAGTTACTCCTGTCATACTTGAGAATTTAGATAGATAAGTATTAGTAAGACCTGTAAAATCGTTACCTATCATTCCTTCATAAGGTATATTATCAATATAACCTACTAGAATATCTTCATTTGTTATTGAATCTTTTTGTAATTCTGTATACTTTTTAGTATCATAATATAAATTTAAAAAGTATTCTTTAATATTAGAATTAGCTTTGTCTTGATATCTATAATAGAATTTAGACATAATACTATTTAAGTTTTCATCTGTTTTATCACTTAAATCTAAACAATAATAAGAATATAATCCATCTAAATGATATTGAATTTCATAATTATTTGAAACTATTTCATTCATATATTTATACATTGGAATAACCATATAATCTATTTGTTTATTTATATAAGCTGTTTCAAGTGCACTAAAATCATCATACTCACTTATTTGTATACTATCATATTCTGTTAAATAATATTTTACAGTGTTAGTATCAGTCTTAATGACACCTATTTTTTTATTTTCTAAATCTGATAACTTATTTATTACAGCATTACCACTCACAATATAATGATCTTTATATATAACAATATCATTATCATCAACACTATTTTTATTATTTAGTTTTATTCCTTCTTCATCAGTAGTAATAACATTTAAATTAAGACCTGTATTTTCTTTTAATGCATTGATAAAATCATAAAATACTCCACTTCCATCATACGAAAATACTGGTAGTAAAGGTTCTACATAAATATCAAAAGTTTTATCTACATTTTCGTTAATCCATCTTTTTTCAGTAAATGAATAATTGTTTACAGTATTAGTTATATAATATAATGTACCAAAAAATCCAAATACTAGAACTATTATTGCAATGAATGCAATAATTATATTTCTTCTTTTTTTATTTTTCATAACTCACCAAACCACTTTTAAACTACTAGAGCTTTTTGAGCCAAATACTGGGAAGTTTTCATTTTCTCCTTCACCAGTGTATTCTAATAAATATTGTACTTCATAATATTTTAAATTATCTTCACCTATTTTTTCTAGTGATTTAATAGCAAGCTCTTCTGCTTTTGATACTTTAATTGATTCTTTAAAATCAATTGTTATATAAATTATTCTTCCTTCAACATTAGTTGTAACTTTTTCAACTGATGATTCACTAGTATATAAACTAGCAATATCATCTTTTAATGTTTTACTTAATGGATATTTATCTATATCATTTAATCTATCTCCATATTTACTACTGCTAGTTCCAGCATAAAAATATTTATAGAATAAAAATCCTATAGATAAAAAACAAACTATTAAAATTCCAAGAAGTACCCATAAAACTGTATAATCTTGTTTATTTCTATTATTTTTTTTACTCTTTTTTTCTTCTTTTTTCTCTATCTTTTTTTGTTCTTTTAACTCTTTTTTCTCTTCATTAGTAAGTCTAACTTTTTCTTTTTTAGATTTCTTCATTTAACTAAATACCCTCCTCGGTCTTAAATATTATACTATATTTTATTCTTTTTTACCATATTTTATATATTTTGTATTATTTCTGTAATATTATTCCCAATATTTTTAATATAATTATATTATACTACAATTGAATTTTTATATAAAGTATAATCATAAAATTTATAGGAATCCAAAAAATTTGAATTTATTCAAAAACTAAAAAATTCTCTAAATTATAGGAAATTAAAGTAAAAATGTTGACAAAAAATGAATAATCAAGTAAAATGATTATTGCATTAAGCAAAGAAAATTTATTTTTTAGAATTATGCAGATGTAGTTTAATGGTAGAACTCTAGCCTTCCAAGCTAATAACGTGGGTCCGATTCCCATCATCTGCTCCA
>CANRCX010000022.1 GCA_947629235.1 uncultured Bacilli bacterium
GAGTAAAATTATTATACTAATAAATCAATGATTTGCAACTTCATCAATTTACTAATCAGTATTATACATGATATAATATATGTGATTTTTATTTATAGGAGTTTATCATGATAGAAATAAGTTTAAATAAAATTAATAAAAATTATGGATTTAATAGTGTGTTAAATGATTTATCATTTGATATAAAAACAAATGATAGAGTTTCACTAATTGGAAGTAATGGGTGTGGAAAAACAACTACACTTAGAATTATTATGGGATTAGAAACTCCTGATAGTGGTAATGTATCAATTAGAAAAGGAGCAACTATTGGATATTTAACACAAATACCACCATTAGAAAAAAATGATACTCTTGCTAATGATGTATATTTAAGGGGAATAAAAGATTTAATAGAATTAGATGAAAGAATAAAAGAATTTGTAAATGTAATGGATTCTAGTGAAAAATCAATTAAAATGCTTGATAAGATGCAAGAAGAATTTAGAATAAAAGGTGGATATAATCTAAATGAAAAAATAGAAAAAATTAAATATGGCTTTAAACTTTCAAATGAAATGTTAAATACAAATTATAATAATTTAAGTGGTGGAGAAAAAACAATTGTTAATCTAGCATCATTAATTTTATCAAATCCTGATATATTGCTTTTAGATGAACCAACTAATCATTTAGATATAGATACTTTAGAATGGTTTGAAGAATATTTAAAAAGTTATAAAGGTACAGTAGTGATTGTAAGCCATGATAGATATTTTTTAGATAGAGTAGTAAATAAAATAATTTGTTTAGAAAAAGGTAGTGCTGAAATATATTATGGAAATTATAGTTATTATTTAAAAGAAAGTGAAAAAAGATTACTATTAGAATTTCAAAATTATAAAAATCAACAAAAACAAATTAAGGCAATTAAAGAAGCTATTAAAAGACTTCGTGAATGGGGTAGTAAAGGTGATAATCCAATTTTCTTTAGAAGAGCAAATGCTATGGAAAAAAGACTTGAAAGAATGGAAATTATAGATAAGCCTAAAACTAAAAGTGAACTTAAAATTAATTTAGATGTAAATGATCGAAGTGCAAATCAAGTTTTAACTATTAAAGATTTAGATTTAACTATAGGAAATAAAGAATTACTTATTAAGTCAAATATGAATATAAATTATAAAGAAAGAGTTTGCTTAATGGGTAAAAATGGTACAGGAAAAACTACATTAATTAAAAATATAATGAATAATACACATGAAAATATAAAAATAGGTGTAAATGTTAGTATAGGATATATTCCACAAGAGATTAGATTTGATAATGAAGAGCTTTCAATTTATGAATATATGAGAAAAATATTTAGTGGAAGTGAAAGTGAACTTAGAAGTAAATTATATAGATTCTATTTTGATGAAAATTCAATTGATAAAAAACTTAAAAATATTAGTGGTGGTGAAAAAGTTAGAATTAAATTATTAGAATTAATATTAAAAAAATCAAATTTTTTAATATTAGATGAACCAACTAATCATATAGATATTGATACAAAAGAAATATTAGAGTCTTCTCTTGAAGAATTTGATGGAACTATTTTGTTTATATCTCATGATAGATATTTTATAAATAAACTTGCAACTAAAATAGTAAGAATTGAAAATAAAAAATTAGTTACTTATATGGGGAACTATGATAGCATTAAAGATATTAAAGTAAATTCTAATGAAGTAGTAAAAGAAGAAAATAAAAAAGTTATTATTAAAGGAAGCAATAGATTAAATGAATTTTTGAAAGATGCTAATAAAGTTGAAGAAATTAGTATTGGTTGTAACTCTAATGTTTATAAAATTAGAAAGAAAAGTAAAGTATATTTTTTAAAAATTGCTAATCATTTAAGTCAAGAATCAATAAGACTTGATTATTTAAAAGATAAAATAAGTGTACCTGAAAAATTGTTTTATGAAAAATATAATGGAAAATCATATATTCTTACAAAAGCTATACCTGGTCAAATGTTATGTAGTGAATACTATTTAGATCATAAAGAAGAAGGAATTGATATTATAATTTCTGCATTCAATCATTTATATAATATTGATTATAGTGATTGTGTAATTGATGAAACAATTGATGAAAAAATAAGAAGAATAGAAGAAAATATTAATTTAATTGATGAAACAGATATAGATAAAAAAATACTTGATAGATTCCATACAAAAGATAACATACTTAAATATTTAAAAGGTAATAAACCAAAACAAATTATAGGATTTACTCATGGTGATATGTCTCTTCCTAATATTTTTGCTGATAATAATAAGTTTTCTGGATTAATTGATGTAGGAGATGCAGGAATTAGTGATATATATTATGATATAGTTATTTGTGAAAAATCAATTGAAAGAAATTATGGTGAAGAATATGTTGATATGTTTTATGATAAACTTGGTATAGAAAAAGATGAATTTAAAAGTGATTATTATAGAATTTTATTAAGTGTAATGATATAAAAGGATGATTTAATTATGAATTTAAAAGATGAAAATTATCATATTATTGATAAAACTTTATTTGAAGATTTTCTTAATGATGATGAAAAACTATATTATTTATATCATTATATTGTTGTTGAGTATAAAGATAAAAATGATATTAAATATTTAAAAATTGATAATATAAAAGATTTAAAAAAATTAAAAGATTTAAATGTACAATATAAATATTACATAAAAAGAATACATTATTATAATAATGAAAGTGATAACTTATTTTTTGAAGAAGGTTATCCATCTTATATTTATAATTTAGGTTATTTCTTTATAGGTGGTTTTATTAAAACAAATGAAAAAGAAAAAATGAAAAAACTTTTAAAAGAATATAAGAGTAATTATAAAAATCTTAGTTTTGAATTAAATGATAAAGAATTTTTATCTTTAAACAAATCAGTAATTAATTTTTAACATCAAAAAACTATTGAATTAATTTTCAATAGTTTTTAAAACATTTAGTTTATTTTAATGTTTTAATTGGATTGTTTGTCTTTTTTTCTTCACTATCCCAGTAAGCTCCTACATCTTGCCAATCTGGATAATGTTCATCGGCCCATTCTTTAACTATATGTTCTAATTTATTAAGTTCTACATAAAATTCATTATCTAAACAATTTTCTTTGACTCTTCCTGCAACAAATATTTTTTCTTCACTATTACCAAAATATACTTCTCTATATTCTACACCATCTTCAGTTTCAAAAAAATCATAGCCTATATTATATCTTGTTTTTAATTTCATGTCAGAATGTCTATCATAGAAAGCAGATTTATAAAAAAATTCTCCTCTAACATTATCAAATTGATCAACTAAATATGATAGAAATGTCCATTTTTCACTAGGTATTAGTTTCCATCCTTCTGGTAATTTACATTGACATAAAACTGTATCGTTTGGAATATCAGTAAATTCAAAGCCTAATTTCTCCCATACTTCTTGTTCTGGTTTCATACATGTCGATAAGTAAACATTTGATACAGCTTCCATTTGACCTTCTTTTTCCATGTGTTCAATAACTTTTTGTTCTCCATTCATAGCTCTTAATAAAGCAACCAATCCACTCATTTCTTCTTTCATATTAACCCTCCTTATTTATTGTGAGGTAAAAGAAAACAAGACCCCACAATTACTGTGAAAGTCTTGTTCAATAACAAAGTTACTGTTTAATCCGGATATTTTATATCGTAATGACGAATTAAACTTTAGAACTACTCCCCTTCAACTGTTTAACATTATACCACTTTTTGCCCATTTTGTCAATTATTTTCGCTTTTTACTTAGCCAATTCTTGCCATCTATTATTCTTGTTACTAACATACTTGATGCACTATCACCTACAACATTTAACATAGTAGCAGGTGGATCTATAATAGTTGCAATTATTGTAAGCATACCAAGTGATGCAGCTGGGAAACCTAACATTGTAATAATTAATGTTTCTGAAATAGTACCACCACCAATTGGGACAGCAGTTACAAGTAATGTAGCAAGTAATGCAACACCTAATACTTTAAGAGTAGAAACATCACTTCCAAATAAATATACTAAGAACATTATTTTAAATACACTACCTATAATAGAACCATCCTTATGAAAACTAGTTCCAAGTGGAATAGTTGTATCTGCTATATCATCTGGTACTCCAATATTTTTAGCACATTTAGTATTAACTGGAATTGAAGCAGCAGATGAACAAGTTGCTAGTGAAGTAAGAGTTGCTGGAATAATATTTTTCCAATATAGAACAAATCCTTTTTTACCACCAGCAATAAATGCATAAAGTGAATAAACTATAAAGTAGAAAAGTACTGCAACTAATGTATATATAATAAATGTTTTACCATAACCAAGTGCAATTTCACCACCAAAAGTACCAACTAATGATGCAAAATAACAACCAAGTCCAATAGGTGCATAATACATAATTATTTGAATAAATTTCTGTACTACTTCATTTGCACTATCTAATACATCTAAAAATTTTTGTCCTTTCTCTTTTGATAAATTAATACTTAAACCTATTAAAATTGAAAATACAATTAATGCTATCATATTATCTCTTGATAATATTAGTGAAAAATCTCCTACACTAATAGCACTAACAGTTCTTTCTAGAAAATTAACATCTTCTTTTTCTGCAACTACTCCAGAATTTAATACTTCCTTGATTGCATCGCTATCAGCTGTATTAACAAGTTTAAATGCTTTTGTACTAGCAATACCTACAAGTACACTTACAAGAGAAGTAAAAACAAATACTAAGATAATAGTTCCTAAAATTTTTCCAATTCTTTTAGGTTGTTTCATTTTACCTAATGATGTACTTATAGTTAAGAATATCAAAGGTACAATGATTACCAATAATAAATTTAAGAATAAATCTCCAAATGGACTTAATACAGTAGCTTTTTCTTTAAATATAAGTCCAACAATAGTACCTATTATAATTGATCCAATAAGTATTAATGAAGATTTATAATTTTTTATGAAATTTTTCATAAATACTCCTTTCACTATTAATTATATATGTTTATAACTTTAAAAGTCCATTTTTTATATTCCACACTAATTCCACATATGCTATAATAAATTTTATGAAGAAACATTATATTAAAATGAATAACAATAAAAATTATTTATCTTTTGGAAATATTGTTAGTGTAATAAAAGAAGTATCTAATAATAACAATGCCATGCAAATGGAAGTTTTTTCATGTATTTTTGATGTTAATGATGTAAATGTTACAACTATTAATAATTATTGTATTGGTATTAGAGCAATAGGACTTGAATATAAAAAAATATTTACAGATAAATATAAATTATTTGAAAATGATAAAAATATTTTTATTAATAATGTTCTATCAATATTAAATTTACTTGATGATAAAATTTATTTAGAAGATAATAATTCTTTAGAAATAATAAATAATAATGATAAATTAAATACAGTTATTTTAAAATTAATTGATATTTGTAATAATGATGAAAATATTAATCAAGAATTTATTAACAATTTAAATCAAAAATCTAATTATGAAAAATTTATTGAACTTTTAAATTATGCTATTAACATAAATAAACAACCTATTTATACACAAGATATTAACATTAAAATTAATAAAAATGAACTTGATGAATATTTAAAATTAAAATTATATTTTGGTCAAAGTTATATAAGTTCACTTATTAATTTAGCTAATAAAAATAATATGTATGCTTGTGCAGATGTAGGTGCACTATATTTTGATGGATTAATAGATGGAGAAGTTAATTATAATAAATCTTATGAATACTATATGAAAGCTGCATTAAAAAATCATCCTAAAGCTGTTTGGATGATTGCTAATTTAATACTTACTAAAAGAGTAAAATATGATAAAGAAACAATGTGGAAATATTTAAATAAATCAATAGAATTAGGTAGTGCAGCTGGATATAATACATTAGGTCTTTGTTATTTAAAAGGAATAAATCCTGATAATAAAATTAATTTGGAACTAGCTAAACATTATTTTGAAATATCAAGTGAACTTGGATATGTTTATGCATTTAATAATATTGGAAGAATGTATGAAAATGAAAATAATATAGATGAATCTATTAAATATTATAAAATAAGTGCTGATATGATGGAAAGTTGGGCATTAAATAAAGTAGGGGAATATTATAGATTAAAAGGTGATTTAAAAACAGCATATTTATATTATTCTAAATCTATTGAATGTCCATTAAATGAAAGAAATAGATATGCATATTATAATTTAGCAGAGTATTATTATAAAAATGGATTTAAAGAATTAAATATAAAAAAAGATATCAATAAATATAATGAATATATTGATATGTTTAATAAATTAAAAAAGTAAACTTTTTATTTTAGTTTACTTTTTATATTGTTATTTACTTTTTTTATTCTTTTTATTTTCATCATAGTTAACAACTACTAAATATAATAATTTTATTACAAGTAATGCTAAGAATAATGAAGTAATTGAACATAAAATATCACCAGATAATTGAGTTAATAATGTAGATTCTTCACTACTTGTAACACAGAATTCAAATAATGAAATTAATAAAAGTCTAGATAAAAGATTTGTAATATTATCAATTTTATCTAAATCATTTTTATGTTTTTCATTAACATCTTTAGAACCTAATACATCAATAAAATAAAGTAAGAAGAATAATATAAATGAAGAAAATCCAAAATTATAAATCCAATCTCCTATTATAAATATAATATCTAATGAATCTAATGATATTGAATTATATTCTAATACTACTTTAACTAATGAAATAATGAATCCTAATATTATTAGAGTACAACCTAATACTAGAAATAATTTAGTTTTTTTACCTTTTTTAGTATTTAGATAACTTTTAATCTTATTTTCAGTATCATCTTCTACTTTTAATTTTTCTTTAATTTCTTTCTTTTTCATAATACACACTCCTATTAATATAATGATAACTTAAATTATTTAATAAATATATTAATTTTAAGTGGTTTTACATCAATAAGTGTAAATTTTTATTTTAAATTATTAACTATTTCTTTAAATTCAGTTCCTCTATCTTCAAAACATTTATATTGATCCCATGAAGCTGATGCAGGACTTAAAAGTATAACATCATGAGATACTGCATTTTTATATGCTTCATTAATAGCTTCTTTTAAATTATCTACTACTATTGTTTTAATATTAAGACTTTCCATTTCAGTTTTAATTCTATTTTTACATTCACCAAAACATACAACTAATTTAGTATTCTTTAAATAATCTTTTAATTCTAAGAAACTTTGAGTTCTCTCAAGTCCCCCTAAAAGTAAAATAGTTGGATTTGAAAATGCAGAAAGTGCTATTTGAGTAGATGTGACATTAGTAGCTTTTGAATCATTATAAAAGTCTATTCCATTTAGAGTTCTTACATATTCTATTCTATGTTCTACACCACTAAAATCTTTAATAGTATTAACAATTATATCATTTGATATATTAAGTTCTTTTGCAATCATAATAGCACACATAATATTTTCATAATTATGTTTTCCTTGTAATTTAATATCATTTGTATTTATTATTTTTTCATCATAATAATATATATCATCATTTAATAAGTAAGCTCCATCAATTTTTTCACTACTTGAAAAATATTTTTTAGTACTTTTTATATTTTGTGTAATTCTGTATGCATCTTTATTATCATGATTAATAATTGCTATATTATTTTTTGTATGATTTTGAAACATTCTAAGTTTTGTTTCATTATAATATTCTCTAGTTCCAAACATATCTAAATGAGCTTCAAATATATTAGTAAGTACTGCAATATCTGGATTAAAATCATAAAAATCATGAAGTTGTGGAACACCAATTTCCATAACTAAATAATCATTTTCTTTAATATTTTCTATTATTTGACATAATGGAAAACCAATATTACCAGCAAGATGTGTTCTATTTGGAAAAGCATTTCTTACTATTTCATAAGTTAGAGATGTAGTAGTAGTTTTACCATTAGTACCAGTTATTGCAATTAACTTAACACCTTTAGGTAATAAATGATAAGCCATTTCAATTTCATTTATAACTTTAATATTATGTTCTTCTGCATATTTTAAATACTTATGATCAAATTTAACACCTGGATTTTTAATTAAATAATCAAAATTTTCATCTAATATATCATCAGGATGAGAACCTAATATAACTTTTACGCCAAGACCTTCTAACTCTTTAATATGATTTTCATCTTGATTTTCATTTTTATCATTTAAAACAATTTCATTATTTCTTTTTGCAAGAACCTTAGCAGCTTCATAGCCACTTCTTGCCATACCTAATATAAATATTTTTTTATTTTCAAACATAAAATCACCTAATACAATTATACAACATTAATATCATAAAGTTTTCATATATTCTTTAAATTTTACATATTCTTCTTTATTTTTATAATAAAAAATGATATTATTTTATAAGATAGAAAGGGCAAATAATATGAATAATAAACTTACATATATATTTGGACATAAAAATCCTGATACTGATTCAATTTGTTCATCAATAGCATTATCTTATTTAAAGAATCAATTAGGTTATAATACAATTCCATGTTCACTTGGAAATATTAATCCTGAGACTAAATTTGCTCTTGATTATTTTGGTGTTAAAGCACCAAAACATTTAAATGATGTAAAATTACAAATAAAAGATGTTTCATATCATAAAAATTCATATATAGATAAAAATTTATCAATTAAAGATGCATTTGATTATATGAATAAATATTCATTAACTGGTATTCCTGTTGTAGAAAATAGAAATAAATATTATGGTTATGTATCACTAAAAGAAATAGCTCGTGAAGTAATAAGTGGTAATTATCATAGAATAGATACATCTTATGGTAATTTAATTAATGTACTTAAAGGGCAAGAAATATTAAAATTTGAAAAAGAAATTAAAGGAACAGTATTAGCTGCAGCTTTTGCTAAAGATACATTTTTAGAAAGAATAGTACTTGATAATAGTTATATATTAATAGTTGGAGATAGAAAAGTAATATTAGATTATGCTATTGATAGTAAAGTTAAACTTATAATAATAGTTGGAGATTTAGAAATTGGTGAAGATACACTTAAAAAAGCAAAGAAAAATAAAGTAAATATTATTAGAACTTCTTATACTAGTTATGAAGTATGTAAATTAATTTCATTAGCTAATTATATAAAACATTTTGTAAGAAGTGAAAGTGAATCTTATACATTTAATGAAGTAGATTATTTAGAAGATTTTTTTGAAAGAAGTAGAACATTAAAACATACGAATTATCCAATATTAAATAATAAAAATGAATGTACTGGTGTACTTACATTAACTGATACTAATAATATAGAAAAGAAAAAAGTAATTCTAGTAGATCATAATAATTTTAGTCAAAGTGTAGATGGACTTGAAGAAGCAGATATATTAGAAATAATAGATCATCATAATATTGGAGATATTAATACTAAAAAACCAATTAATTTTAGAAACTCATCTTGTGGTAGTGTATGTACAATAATATATGATTTATATAAAGAAAATAATGTAGAGATACCAGTGTCTATTGCAGGTCTTTTAGCATCCGCAATTATTTCAGATACATTATTATTAACATCTCCTACAACTACTATGAAAGATAGTGATGCTTTAATAAGCTTATCAAAAATAGCTAAAATTAATTATAAAGATTATGGAATGGAATTATTAAAAGCAGGAATGAGTATAAAAGGACTTAGTAATGAAAGTTTATTACATAAAGATTTTAAAACATATAGAGTAGATGATGATATGATTGGTATTGGTCAAATACTTACAAGTGATTTTAATACAATTAAAAGAAAAACTAATGAATTAGTAAAATTTTTAGATGAAGAAGCAGAAAAAGAAAAATATAAAGTTTTAACACTATTCGTAACAGATATTTTTGAAAATAAATCATATTGTTTATATAATACTTCATCTTCTGAAATTATTAGATTAAGTTTTAAATTAGATAAAATATATGAAGGTGTAATTTTAGATGGTGTAGTATCTAGAAAAATACAAATAGCTCCTTATATAATGGATACTATTGATAAATAGGTGAGTTATGAATATAGAAAATATAATGAATGATTTAAATTTAATAATGTTAAATATTCCTAAAAATTTAACTCCTGTTGAAAAAATAAGATGGTTATATATTAAAACAGGGGAATGTTTTAATTATGATTATAATTTTGTAAATGATGAAGAACCACAAGTAAGATATGAAGATGATTTTATAAACAGATATGAAACTTGTGAAGAAATAAGTAGTGTTTTTAACTTAATGCTTAATAATATAGATCCAAATATTAAAAGTGAAGTAATGACAAGACCAGTTCCATTAAGGGGAACAACAAGAGAACATAAATGTAATTTAGTAACTTTAAGTACTGGTGAAAAATATATATTAGATTTAACATTAGATTTATTTTTAATACAAGCTGGTTTTCAAACTAAAAATTTTGCCTTTAGTACAACTGCTTTTGGAAATGAAGATATAATTTCATTAAATGAATGTGAAGAAATGGATAAAAAAATGGGACTTATTAAATTTGGTGAATACACTGATAAAAAAATAAGTGACGCGAAGAGTAGAATAAATAGTCCTAAGAATAAAAATTTAGATTTTTATGAATCAGTTAATTTAAGAATAGAAGAAATTAATAAACTTATGTATAAATATGCTGGTTTTATAGAAGGAAGAAATTTAATAATTAAATTATTTAGTGAACTTATGGGTTATTATTTTAAAGAATATTATTTAACTTATGATAAAGAAATGGTAACATGCTTAAAAGTATCAAATAATAACGATGATGAAATTTGGTATATGTATTCACCTAAATTTGGTTTAATTAAAACAGAAAAAGAAAATATTACTAAAATGTTAGATAATGGTTGGCAAACTAAAAGTAATACATTAGAAGAGACATTAAAAGAAAGTTCTACTTTAAAATAGAACTTTCTTTCAATTTGATAATATTTCATGAATTAATTCTTCTTTATTACCTAAGTCAACATCTTCAATTCTATCAACTCTACATTTTTCACAAGTTAGAATTGCATTCATTTTATTTAATGATTCATTTATATCATCATTTACTATAACATAGTTATATTTAGATACTTCATTTATTTCTTTATATGCAGTTTTAAATCTTTCTACAATTTGTTCTTTTGTTTCAGTTTTTCTAGCCACTAATCTTTCTTTTAATACTTTCATTGAAGGTGGCATTATAAAAATAAATATTGCATCTTTTCTTAATTCATTTACTTTTCTAGCACCTTCTATATCAATTTCTAATATAACATCTATTCCTTTATTTAAATTATCATCAACTCTTTTAACTGGAGTTCCATAATAATTATCTGCATAATTAGCATATTCTAAATACTTATTATTATCTATATTTTTTAAAAATTCTTCTTTAGAAATAAAATTATAATCTACTTTATTTTTTTCACCATTTCTTGGCTTTCTTGTTGTATCTGATATTGACATAATAATATTTTTTCTCATTTTTAGTAACATTTGATCTAATGTACTTTTACCACATCCAGATGGACCTGATACTACTATTAATAAACCTTTTTCTTTATTTTTAATCATAATTTATCCTCTAATTAAATATTATCATTTTAAATAATTATTATCAATGTATAAAAATAAAAAAATTAATCAAAATAATAATGGTGAATAAAAATGGATGAAAATTTAGAATTAATGATGCATGTTTATAAAACTGCTGAAATGGGAGCATATTCTACTAATAGTTTACTTTCTAATTTAAAAAATAAAGAGAATAAAATTAAACATGTTTTAGAATGTGAACTAAAAGAATATCAAAAATTTATGGAAGAAAGTAAAAAAATCTTATCTAAAAATGATACTGAAGCTAAAGGTAGTGGGCTTATGGCAAAAATGAGTAGTGATATGGGTATTGCTATGGAAACTATGAAAGATAATAGTGATACCGCGATTGCTCAAATGTTAGTAGAAGGTTTTACTATGGGTACAGTAGAAATGAATAGTAAAATTAAACAATACAAATCTACATGTGAAAAATCAATGTTAAAACTTGCTAAAAACTTTTTAAAATTTCAAGAAAGAGAAATAGAAAAATTAAAAACATTTATGTAATATATTTATTGTATACAAAGATTAATTAGTCTTTGTATTTTTTTTGTTTTTAAAAGATAAATTGTTGTTGAAGAAAAATATATAAAATGATATAATTATATATAATATAGAGTGGTGTTAGTATGAGATTATATATTGCTGATGAAGAAAAATTAAATGTTTATGATTTACCAGAAATAGTAGATGAAAGTTTCTTGTTTTCATATACACCTAAACTTACTAATGTAGAAGTATTTTTAAATATTTATTCTAATGTTGGAACTTGGTTTTTTAAAAATGATGAATCAATAAATATAATTAATTCTGATAAAGATATGCCATTAAAACCATTTGATTATTTTAATTTAAAAATATTTGGTTCTACATATACATATCATTTATTTACATATCCTTCTACTAATGAAAACTATAAAGATTTAAAAATATCAAGTGGATTAACAGAAGGTATAAAAATTGGATGTAATAAAACAAATAATATTATTTTAGATTCATTACAAAATGATATAGATTCAACTATTATAGAAGAAAATGGTTTATGTTATATTGTACCATTTAATGAAAAAAGTAATACATATTTAAATAGAAGAAAATTAATAGATAAAACACTTTTAAATGTTGGAGATGTTATTTTTGTTGAAAATTTAAAAATAGTATGGATGAAAGATTTCATAAGAGTTTATAGTTGTCAAGCAAATCCATATTTTTCAAATAATATAGTTGTATATGAAAATCCAGCTGTAAATAATAATGATTATTTAAATTATGATGCTGGTGATAATGATATTTCTTTATATAAAGAAGATAGTATTTTTTATACAAATCCAAGATTAAGAACAACATATACTCCATCAAAAATAACAATAGATGATCCACCAGCTAAAGCAGTGAAAGAAGAAGTTCCATTTATATTTAGCATAGGTTCTAGTGGTACAATGTTAGTTTTTGGTATGTTTAGTGTATATAATGCTGTTAATAACTATGATCCTAGTGTTGGATTTAATATGAAAGTTATTATGCCTATTATACAAGCTGTAGTCATGATACTATGTTCAGTATTATTACCTCAAATATTAAAATTATATACAAAAAGAAAAAATAAGAAAAAAGATAAAATTAGAGAAGAAAAATATACTGAATATTTAACTGAAAAGAAAATAGAAATTGATAAAGAATTAAAACAACAAAAAGAATCAATATTTGATAATAACTTATCAAGTGAACAATGCTATGAAATGATTATTGGAAATAAAAGTAGACTTTGGGAAAGAGAAATAGAAGATAAAGACTTTCTTACAGTTAGAGTTGGCGTTGGAACAGTACCAGCAGAAATAGATATTGAAGCTCCAAGAGAAAGATTTGAGTTAGATAGAGATGATCTTGTACAAAAAGCTATAGATATTGTAAATGCATCTAAATTTTTAGATAATGTTCCAATAACAGTTTCTTTATGTGAAAATAGATTTTCATCAATAGTATGCAATACTAATTTTAAAGATCAATATATAGATGGAATAGTATTACAATTATTATCAATGTATGCTCCAAATGAATTAAGAATTATAATATTAACAAATAAAGATAATATGAATAAATGGGAATATTTAAAAGCATCTCCTTATATATTTTCTTTAAATAATAAAATTAGATATTTTTGTATAACAGAAGAAGAAAGCAAAAATGCATTAAAAGATTTAGAAGATGTATATGCAGAAAGATTAAGTCAAGTAAAAGAAAGTGATGAAGATGATAAGGAATCTAATAAACAAAATTTATATGTTAATTACAAACCTTATTATTTAATAATTACAGATGATTATAGAAGACATAAAGATAGTAATCTTATAAAAAGAATTTTTGATTCTGATAAAAACTTAGGATTTTCTATATTAATAATAGAAAATTCAATAAAACATTTACCTAATGAATGTAAAAAATATATTAATGTTACAGATAAAGTAAGTAGTGTTTTTGAAAAAGATTATGATAATTCAAAGCAAACTAATTTTGCCGCTGAATATAGTAATAATATTGATAAATATCGTGCAATTAAAGAAATAGCAAATATACCAATGCCACCAGTAGTAGGCGATGAACAAAATTTACCAACAACATTATCTTTTTTAGAAATGTATAATGTAGGTAATATTGAACAATTAGGTATATTAAATAGATGGACTCAAAGTAATTCAATTGTAAGTTTAAGTTGTCCAATAGGTGTTCATCCTTCAGGAGATGTATTTAAACTTGATTTACATGAAAAATTTCATGGACCACATGGATTAATAGCTGGTTCTACTGGTTCAGGTAAATCAGAATTTATAATTACATATATTTTGTCAATGGCAATTAATTATCATCCTGATGATGTTCAATTTGTATTAATAGATTACAAAGGTGGTGGACTTGCTGGTGCTTTTGAAAATAGAGAAAAAGGTATTAGTATTCCACACTTAGCTGGTACTATAACTAACTTAGATGTTAGTGAAATGAATAGAGCACTTGTATCTATTGAAAGTGAGCTTAAAAGAAGACAAGCTAAATTTAATGAAGCAAGAGATTTACTAGGTGAGAGTACAATTGATATATATAAATATCAAAAATATTATAAAGAAGGCATTTTAAAAGAACCAATTCCACATTTGTTTATAATATCAGATGAGTTTGCTGAACTTAAAAGTCAACAACCAGATTTTATGGATGAATTAATTTCTACTGCACGTATAGGACGTTCTCTTGGAGTACACTTGATTCTAGCAACACAAAAACCATCTGGTGTAGTTAATGATCAAATTTGGTCAAACTCTAAATTTAAAGTATGTTTGAAAGTACAAACTAAACAAGATAGTATGGAAATGTTAAAAAGACCAGAAGCTGCATCAATTAAAGAAACTGGTAGATTCTATTTACAAGTAGGTTATGATGAGTTATTTGAACTTGGTCAATCAGCTTGGGCTGGATCTCCATATATTCCTTCAAAGAAAGTTATTAAAAAATATGATGATTCAATATCATTTGTAAATAATGTTGGAGAAGTAGTAAAATCAATTAATAATGTAGTAGTACAAAAAGAAGCAAAAGAAGATAAAGGAGAACAACTTACAAATATTGTTAAGTATTTATACGATTTAGGAGTTAAAAATAATATAAAAACAAGAAAACTATGGTTAGATAGTATTCCTGCTGAAATATATTTAAGCAATGTTTCTAAAAAATATAATTATACTCCAAAACCATATGAAATTAATCCAGTTATTGGAGAATTAGATAGTCCTGCTACACAACAACAAGGTTTATTAACTTTGAATATAAGTAAAAATGGAAATACTTTAATTTATGGTGTTCCAGGAAGTGGAAAAGAAAATTTAATTACAACTATAATCACATCTATATGTATTCAACATACTACAGATGAAATAAATATTTATATTATTGATTATGGAAGTGAAACATTAAGAAAATTTAAAGATTTTCCACAAGTAGGTGATGTTGTTTTATCTGATGAAAAAGAAAAACTTAATAATTTAAGTTCAATATTATATGGTGAAATTAATAAAAGAAAAGAATTATTTGCTAATTATTCTGGAAATTATGAAGATTATCTTAAAGAAAGTAAAAATAAACTTAATAGTATATTAGTTATTATAAATGGATATGATAATTTCTCAGAAGCTGATATGAATATGGCTGATAGATTTACATCATTATTTAAAGATGGACCTAAATTTGGTATTAATTTTATTGTAGCAAGTTCTATAACATCATCAGTTGGTTCAAAAATGCAACAATTATTTAATAACAAAATTGCTCTTAAATTAGCAAATGCAGATGATTATAGATTCTTATTTGGTGCACCAAGAGGTTTAATACCTGCTGATTATTTTGGTAGGGGAATTGTTCGCTTAGATAATACATACGAATTTCAAACAGCATATATATCACAACCTGATAATATAAATGCAACAATTAGAGCATTAACTGAAAGTCTAAATAAACAAATTACTAAAAAGGCACCAAAAGTACCTGTATTACCAAGATTTGTATTACCAACTATGATAAACAGTGATAATTTAACATTAGATGATTTACCAGTTGGAATTTCATATAAGAATTTAAATGTTGTGGGCTATGATTTCTTAAAATATAATATAACTCCAATATTAGCAAGTAGCATTAAATCACACATCAATTTTATATATGGATTAATAGAAGTATTAAAGAAAATGTCTATGATAAAAATAAGAATTATAGATGCATTAGGTATATATGAAAAAACACAAGGTGTTGATTTATTCAATGATGATTTTGATACTAGACTTAAACAAATAAAAATAGAAATTAATAATGATGATAAGAAAGTTAAAACAAATTTATTTATAATTATAGGTTTAGAATCATTTAAAAATAAAATAAATAAAGAAACAAATGATATGTTTGCTGATGTATTTAGTAATTGTAAAAAATATACTAAAAATGTATTTATAGTATTTGATGACTATAATTCATATAGATCTTTAGAAATGGAAATTTGGTTTAAACAAGCATTTAATGCTAGTAATGGAATTTGGTTAGGAGAAAATGCAACTACACAATTATCAATTAAGATGCCAAATATAACAAATAAAGAAAGAAAAATTGATTTCCCACAAATTGGATTTGTTGTAAGTGAATCTAGTCATAATATAATAAAATATATAGTTGATGAGGAGATAAATAATGAAGAATAAGATTTTAGTTGAGATAAGAATTCCACATTTAGATGAAACTTATAATGTATATCTTCCACTTAATAAAAACGTTGCTAATGTAATTGTATTAATAGCAAAAGCAATGAGAGAAATGAAAAATAATGACAATATTAATTTTGATAATTGTAAACTATATAATTATGATACTGGATTAGCATTTCCACCAAATACTGTTATTAGAGAGTCTATTATAAGAAATGGAACAATATTAATATTATTGTAAAAAAAAAGAAAATTAATTATAAAAGATTATGAAGTTGTCAATAAAAAGTAGACAATAAAAAGATATTTTATTTAAACCCTAGTTGAGTTCTGTACTCAATTGGGGT
>CANRCX010000023.1 GCA_947629235.1 uncultured Bacilli bacterium
TTTTATAAATTATTTTACATGTAAAGAAAATTTATATAAATTTTAATTAAAAAAATACAAAATACGGAAACTTAAAAATGTTTTTCTCTTGAAAATTTAAATTCATTATACTATAATTATTTTGATGATTATGATAGATTTTTTAAAAGACATAGTAGTATTTATAGAAAATTCTGGTTTATTTGGAGTATTAATAGCTTGTATATTAATACTTTTTGAGTCTATGTTACCTGTACTTCCATTATTAGTATTTATTACTATTAATTTTTTAGTATTAGGTAAAGTTTTAGGTTTTATAGTATCATGGATATTTACAATACTTGGATGTATAATGTCTTATTATATTTTTAAAAAAGGATTTGGAAATAAATTTGATAGATTAACTGAAGATAAAGAAAAACTAAAAAACTATAAAAATGTATTTAAAAATATTTCAGTAGGTAAATTAGTATTAATTATTTCTATGCCATTTACCCCAGCTTTTATGGTTAATATAGTTGCTGGGCTTATAAAAATGGATTTTAAAAAATATTTTACTGCATTATTATTTGGTAAAATAGCTCTTGTATATTTTTGGGGATTTATTGGTACTTCTTTTATAGAAAGCATACAAAATCCAGTTATTTTATTTAAAATAGTAGTTATTATGGGATGTACATATTTACTATATATGATTGTAAATAAAATATTAAAATTAGATTAAAAAATAAAGGTATTATAAATTGATACCTTTATTTTAATATTTTAGTTAATATATTTTTATATTCACTATTAATATCCATTTCCATTCTAATATCTTTATTAAATCCTTTATCTTTTAAAATCTTACAAAATGTTTCAAATGTATGATACTCTCTTCCCATAGAAGATTCATTAGTACATAATATATTTTTAGATAAGTCTATATAATCAGTAAGTTTATTCATTAATAATTTATATAATCCTTTATTTCTATAAAAACTATTTGTTTCAGCAGCTATGATATGTGTAATTTTATTTATTTGATTATTAAATAACATATAATTATTATTGTATTCTACATCACTAAGAATTGTTTTAGTACCTTTATTATTTTTAGTTACACCTAACAAAAAATTATTATTAATATTTTCTAAAGTACTACGATATCTAACAACACCAACATCAATATATCTAAGCCCAATAGGATTATAATCAAAAAATCTATCATAATTTATATTAGCAAATTCTTCTGCTTCTTCATCATAGTAATTTTCTAATAAAAATTTATATAGTTCTTTATAATTTAGATTTAACCATTCAATATTATTAATATCTAAATTTTCTATATATTCATATATCCATTTTTTAATTAATTTTTGTCTAATAATTTTATATTTATTACTCATAATTTATTTCCTTTGCATCTTATAATAACATAAAAACGACTTATATAAAAGCCGTTTTAAATTTAAATAATATTTATAAGAATAATATAACAAGTAAACCAACTACAAAGCAATAAATACTAAAATAAATTAACTTACCATTATTAACAATTTTTCTAAACCATTTAGTAACAAGAAGAGTAACAATTCCTGCTACTATAACTGATAAAATATATGGGAATATTAAACTACTTTCAATATGCAAATCACTAAGTTCTAATGCAAGTGCTGCTAGTGAAAGTGGCATATATAACATAAATGAATATTTAAATGCTGTATCTCTTTTAAGTCCTGCTAGCATTCCACCAACAATTGTAGATCCACTTCTACTAATACCAGGGAATAACCCAATTATTTGCATACATCCAACTGTTAATGCTTCTTTTACACCAATTTTTTCATCATCTTTTTTACCTTTAAAGTTTCTAATTATAAATAGAAGTATAGATGTAATTAATAAAGATAAACCAACAATTTTAATATTATTTTCAATCTTTTCAAATAAATCAAGTTTACTAACTACAAGTCCCATAAGTCCAGCAGGTATACATCCAAGTACTATCATCCAACAATAGTTATAATTACTTTTATATTTTTTATCTTTAGTTTTTAAATATTTAAAGAAACTTTTAACTAATTCTACAATATCTTTCCAAAATAATATTACTATTGCAATAAGTGAACCAAAATTAGTTAAAATAGCAATTGTATCAAAATCAACATTAACATTCATTAAATTTTTTAATATCATTAAGTGTCCACTAGATGAAACTGGTATTGTTTCTGTAAGTCCTTGTATTATTCCTAACAATAAATATTTAAGTATTTCCATTCTAATCACCTTTTACATTATATAATATTTTTTAATTAATATAAATATAATTTATTATGATTAGAAAAATTTTTTGCTTTTTATTAGGAGTTTTTATTTGTTCTTATTCATTAATGCTTATTGTTATTTATTTAAACTTATTAAAAATGGGTTATAGTTTTATTGATTATTTAAAATATATAAGTACAAGTTTTGAGTGTTTAATATTATTTTTGGGTATAATACTAATATGTATATCATTAAGGAGAAAGAAAATAAAATGAACTATGTTTATAATATAAAAGTTAATTTAAAAAATAAGCTTTATAATTTTTATGAATGGGATAAAAATGATGATATAGTTACTCTTGATAGAGTAGAAGTATTCTTAGTAAATGAAAGTACATATGAAGATATAATTAATATGAAAGTACATGTAGATAAAGAATTTTTAAATAAATTAAAATTATCTAATAATATATGTATATTTTGTAATGATATAGATTGTGTATGTACTAAATTTAATAATGATGGAATTATTGAACTTATAAGTAAACTTGATTTAGAAGAAGAAAGTGAAGTATTAGATGAAATTAATTTAAAAAATAAATTAGATTTAAAATATAATATTATTGATGGTAAAAATAATTATTCATTTAAAACAAGAAATCAAGAAAAAATAGTATTTGAATTAAAAGAATATATTACTAAAATGAAAGATGATAATGATTTAATAGATTATTTATATTATGAATGGTTTAATAATAATAGATGTAAAAATAAATATGAAAAATTATTATCAGTAATAGACAGTGAATACTCAAATAAACATGAAGAACTTTATAATGTTATAAAATTACTAAATTGTAAAAATGTATAAATTATTTCTTTTAGTAAAAACTATTACTAGGAGGAATAATAAATGAAAAAGTTATTAGTGACACTTTTATTTATATTAAGTTTAGTTGGATGTAGTTTAAGTAATACACCTAGTGGTAAAGTAGAAGCATATTTAAACAAATATAATTCACTTAGTGATGATGTACTTGCTGATATGGAAAGTAAAGTATTAAATGAAGATTTATCAAATGAAAATAAAGATACATATAAACAAGTACTAACAAGAGCATATCAAAATTTAAAATATGAAATTAAAGATGAATCAATTGATGGAAACAAAGCAGAAGTATTAGTAAAAATAACAGTATATGATTTATATAAAGCAGATAGAGATTCTCTAAATTATATGAATGATCATATAGAAGAATTTAGTGATGTAAATAATAATTTTGATAATGATTTATATAATAAATATAGATTAGGTGAGATGCTTAAAGTTACTGATACAGTTGATTATGAAATTAAATTTAATTTAAATAAAACAGATGATGATTGGGTAATGCAAGAATTAGATAGAGAAGATATTGAAAAAATTCATGGCCTTTATAATTATACAAATGAAAATGGTGAATAAATTTCACTGTTTTTTTGTTAATTATTTGTAAATGACTAAAAATTGTTTTTTAAGAAAAATAATATATGCTATAATTAAAATAAGGATGTGAATAATATGAATCAATCACAAAGTTTAGAAGAATTAGAAGAATTAAAATCTAAAATAGGTGAAGTAAAAGTTCGTTATTTAGTTTATAAAAGTAATTTACGATTATCATTATCACAGGCAAATAAAAATAATGATGCATTAGAAATAAAAAGACTTAGTAAGGAGATAAAAAGAGTTCAAGAAATATATGATAATGCATGGAAAGATGAAGAACTTTTAAAAGGTTATTGTAGTGATGAAAAAATAAACAAATTAGTTAATAAATATACAGAATTATTAGATGAAATAGTATCTAAAGAAGATATAGAATTAAATAATTCTATTGAAGAAGATGAACTCATTTCTAAAGAAAATGTACAAAAAAAGCCTAAAAAGAAAATATTAAAAAATATAGGTCCAATAGCTCTAGCAGGTGCCATGTTAGCTAGTGGTGGTATTACTATGGAAAAATATGCTGATTATGAAGAAAGTGAAAATGATGAAAATGAAGAAATTGATTTTAGTTTTATAGATGATATTTTAGAAAATTCTAAATGTGAACCTTTATATGATTTTACAGATGATGAACAAGTTATGAGAAGAGCAGAGTTTATATATAAAAATTATTTTAAGGAAACAAAAAATGATGCTCTTATAACAGATATTGCTAATACCATAAAAGTATTAAATGGTGAACTTCCAATGAATTATTCACAAAAAAGTGATTTAGATTTAGTGGATTATTATTCAAATTTATACAATAATTTATATAAAATTTCTGATAGTTTTATTCCATCATCTTTATTTACTAGTGAAAATACAGAATTATCTGAACGTTTAAAATTAAATGACAAATGCTTTCTTAGATTAGAATATTATATGAAAAATGGATATACAACTTCAGCTGAATCAATTTCTAAAATTATTACACATAATATGTGGTATCGTTTCCTAGATGATACAGATACAAAAAAAGAACTTTTAGATTATTTAAGTTTTACAGGCCCTTATGAACAAATGGTATTCCCAGTTATTTATAATTCACCAGAATCTATAAATGAGTATGTTATATTAGAATATAGGGGAGCAGAAAAAAATTATCGTGCACATATAGCTTTTCCAATAAAAGATATATATGATGGAATAACTACTGGAACTTGGAGTGATTTTATACAAAATAAGTATGAATTATTTAAAAAAGAAATTCAAGAAGAATCACCAAACATTACACCAGCATTAAATCAAATTTCTTTTTATGATAGTTTAAAAGTAGATTTATATAATAAATTATTTGTTGATGAATTATTATCAAATGGTCAAACAGCATATGAATTAGGTTCAGGTGAAATAAGAAAATAAATAAAAAATTTATCTTTAAAGGATTTGATTATATGTTAAGATTTATAAAGAGAAATAAAGTTATATTATTATTTTTACTTTTTATTTTATTATATAGTATAACTTTCATGATATTTTTTATAAAAGATGATAAAAATTTATTTGAAAAACAAAATATTAAAAACGATGAAATTTGCACAAATTATATAAATAGTAGTATAGAAGAAAAACAAAAATTAGAGGGAAATTACTCTTATGATCTTAATGAATTATGTGATTTAGTTATAAATAAAGAAGTAAAATCTGGAAGCTTTTATATTTATTATAACTATTTTATAATTAATAATCATATATTTACTAACTTCATATTAACAATTATATTTACTATATTTCCAGTAATTTATATATTAATAAAAGATTATAAAAATGTGAACATTAAAACTTATTTACAAAGAAAAAGTTATAAATCTTATATTTTTAATATGTTTAAAAAATCATATATTATATTATTTTTAATAGCATTTATTTTATTAATATATATGTTAACTGCAGGAATAGTATCTAATTTCAATTTCAATTCATCAGTTGATTTAATTTTATATAATCTTGAAACTAGTAATTCACTTTTGGAAGATAAATCTATAATACTTTACTTATTATCTATATTTTTATCATTAGGTATTTATATTAATATGGCATTAATTATTACAAGAAAAGAAAAAAGAGTTTTACCATCAATGATTAAAACATTTATATCAATACTAATTCTATTTTCATTTGTTTTCATAATAATTGGACTTGGATATATGCAAAGTATATTTAATATCTCAGCAGAGAATTTTAATATAATTGAATTATTTTATTCTGGTATTGATAATTATAATGCATTCTTAATTACAAAAATAGTATGTTATATGGTAACATTAATTATTTCAATATGTGTTTATAAAAATAAAGAAAAATTTATATTATTTTGTGAAGAATAAAAAAATTATAAAAAAGAGTTGACATTTTATTTTGTTATTAATATAATGTTAATAAGAGATGAAAAATCTTTATTATTATATTTTATGTTATTAACAAAATATTAAAAACAAAAATTGATAAGGAAGTGAAGAAATGAAAGAATATGGTTTTATAAGAGTAGGAGCAATTGTTAATAAATTATATCTTGCAGATCCAATAGAAAATTCAAAAGAATTAATTAAAATGATAAAAGAGGCAGAATCAAAAGGTATAAATATAGTAGTGACCCCAGAATTATCATTAACTGGATATACTTGTCAGGATTTATTTTTACAAGATAAATTATTAACTAGTGCTATAACTTCTTTAAATAAAATACTAACTGAAACAAAAAATCTTGATATTATTTCAATAATTGGTTTCCCACTTAAACATGACAATCAATTATTTAATACAAGTGTAGTAATTCAAAAAGGTAAAATACTTGGTATAATTCCTAAAACATATATACCAAATTATGGAGAATTTTATGAGAAAAGATGGTTTGCATCAAGTACAAATTTAGTAAACAATGAAGTGATTTTATTAAATCAAAAATGTAAAATAGGAACAGACTTAATATTTGAAGATAAAACTAATAAAGATATTTCATTTGCAATAGAAATATGTGAAGACTTATGGAGTGTAAATCCACCTAGTACAAGCGCTTGTATAAATGGAGCAACTATTATTTTTAATCAATCAAGCAGTAATGAAATTATAGGTAAAAAAGAATATAGAAGAAATTTAGTATCAATGCAATCAGCAAAAACAATTAGTGCCTATGTTTATACATCAAGTGGAATTATGGAGTCAACAAGTGATTTACTATTTGGCGGAGATGCTATGATTTATGAAAATGGTACTCTTTTAAAACAAAATGAAAGATTTGATTTAGAAAGTAATTTAATATATGCAGATATTGATATTATGAAACTTCAAAATGATAGAAGAAGAAATATAAGCTTTATGAGCATATTAGATGAACACACATATAGAAGAGTAGAAGTAGATATAAAAAATAATAACTTAAATTTAGAAAGAAATTATAATGAATACCCATTTGTTCCAAGTAATTTAGAAACAAGAAATGAAAGATGTGAAGAAATTTTAAATATTCAATCTTCATCTCTTGCTAGAAGATTATTACTAGTAAACAATGCTAAATGTGTAATTGGTATTTCTGGGGGACTTGACTCAACACTTGCATTTTTAGTTGCATATAAAGCATTAAAAAAATTAAAAAGAAGCCCAAAAGATATAATTGCTGTTACAATGCCTGGATTTGGAACAACCAATAGAACATATAAAAATGCTATTTCTTTAGTAAAAGAATATGGAGCAACTTTAAAAGAAATTAATATTAAAGATGCATGTAAACTTCACATGAAAGATATAGGCCTTAGTGAAAATGATAGAAGTATCACATTTGAAAATATTCAAGCAAGAGAAAGAATGCAAATACTTATGGACATAGCAAATATGGAAAATGGAATAGTAATCGGAACAGGCGATTTATCAGAACTTGCACTTGGATGGTGCACTTATAATGCAGATCATATGAGCATGTATTCAGTAAACTCTTCAATACCAAAAACTTTAGTAAGATATTTAATTAAATATATAAGTGATAATGAAGTAGGAAAGAAAAAAGAAGTAATTGAAGATATATTATCAACACCAATATCACCTGAGTTATTACCACCAAATGAATGTGGTGAAATAATACAAAAAACTGAATCAGCTATTGGGCCATATGTATTACATGACTTCTTCCTATATTATTTCTTAAGATGTGGATTTAGTCCTAAAAAAATATTTTTACTAGCAGAAAATACTTTTAAAAATAATTTTAGTAAAGAAGAAATTCTAAAATGGTTAAAAGTATTTATAAAAAGATTTTTTACACAACAATTTAAAAGGAACTGTATGCCCGATGGAGTAAAAGTTGGTAGTGTAAGTTTATCACCAAGAGGAGACTTTAGAATGCCAAGTGATGCAGAGTATAGTATTTGGATGAAAGAAATATTAGAAATAGAAAAAGAAGTAAATTAACACTTTTTTTTAAAGAATGTGTTATTAATAAAATATTAAAAAGAGAAAGGAAAATTAAAATGAAAAGAAAAGAAGAATTAGAAAAATTATTAATTGTTGTTGATATGGTTAACGGATTTATAAAAGAAGGAAATATGAAAGATCCATATATAAATCATATAACAGAAGGAATCATTAAATTAATTAATGAAGTATTAGAAGAAAAAGAAGGAGTTGCATTTATAAAGGATACTCATAGTGAAGATGCTGTTGAATTTAAAAAGTTTCCTATACATTGTGTAAAAGGTACAAATGAATCAAATTTAATAGATGAACTTAAACCATATGAAAAAGAATCACTAGTATATGAAAAAAACTCTACTAGTACAATATTTGCTAAAAATTTTATGAATGATATTAATCAAATGAAAAAATTAAGAGAAGTAATAATAAGTGGATGTTGTACAGATATTTGTGTTTTAAACTTAGCTATACCACTTGTTAATTATTTTGATGAAAATAATAAAGATGTAAATGTAGTTGTAAGAAGTGATTTAGTTGAAACATATAATAGTGAAATACATAATAGAGATGAATATAACAGCATGAGTTTAAAATTAATGAAACAAGCAGGAATAAAAATATTAGGAGGAAACAAAAATGAATAATAGAAATCCAAGAAATTATACAATTTTAACAGATGATTATGAATTAAAAATGTCAGGAGCTTATTTAGAAAATAATAAAGAAAAAACAGATGCAGTATTTGATGTGTTTTTTAGAAGAGTACCAAATTATGGTGGCTATGTAGTAATGGCAGGACTAGATAAAATAATTGACTATATTAAAAACTTAAAATTTACAGATGAAGACATAGAATATTTAAAAAATTGTGGATATTCTGACATCTTTCTTAAATATTTAAAAAATTTTAAATTTACAGGTGATATTTATGCTATACCAGATGGAACTCCAGTATTTCCAAATGAACCATTACTTACTGTAGTATCTCCAATTATTGAATCACAAATAATTGAAACAGCATTACTTTCAATGATAAATGGTTCAACAGAACATGCAACTGGTGCTAGAAGAATAATGGAAGCAGTACCAAACAATGTAAAAGTAATGGAATTTGGAGCAAGAAGAGCAGATGGCTTAGAAGCTGCAATAGATTCATCAATTTATGCATTAATGGCTGGTTGTCATGGAACAAGTAATGTAATGGCAGCAAAAATGTTAAATATGAATGCTCTTGGAACTATGGCACATAGTTTTGTAGAAACATTTGATAACGAATTTGAGGCATTTAAAGCATTTGCAAAAGTTTATCCAGAAAATACAATATTATTAGTAGATACATATGACACACTTAGAAGTGGAATACCAAATGCAATTAAAACATTTAATTGGATGAAAACAAATGGAATAAATACGAATCATATTGGAATTAGAATTGACTCAGGAGATCTTGCATATTTATCTAAAAAAGCAAGAGAAATGTTAGATGCAGCAGGATATAAAAATGCTACAATTTGTCTTAGTAATGGATTAGATGATAAGAAAATAGAATCATTAGTAAAAGAAGGTGCAATATTTGATTCACTTGGTGTAGGTGATAATATATCTAAACCAAATGGCAGAATGGGAGCTGTATATAAAGAAGTAGCAACTATTAATAATGGAATAATAACACCAAAAATTAAAGTAAGTGATGACGTATTTAAAACAGTTAATCCCAATTTTAAAAATTTATATAGAGCTTATGATAAAAATACAGGCTATGCACTAGCAGATATAATGTGTAATAAAAATGAAAAAATAAATAAAGATAATTTAACAATTGTAAGCTTAAATAATTATATTAGCGAAAAAACACTAAATGACTTTGAACTAGTAAAATTACAAAAACCAATATTTTTAAAAGGAAAACTTGTTTATAATGAACCATCATTAAAAGAAAAAAGAGAATATTGTGAAAAACAAATGGCAACTTTATATCCTGAAGTAAAAAGAATAAACAATCCACATCAGTATTATGTAGATGGTACATTAGAATATGCTAATTTTAAAAAAGATATGATTAATAAAGTTAGAAAAATTGGTGCATAAAATGAGAAAAGAAAAAATAGAAGAATTAAAGCAATATGAAAATGAACTTAAAACTATTAAAAAAGAACTATTATTAAACTCAGATAAAAAATTTATAACATCTCGTTGTTATAAATGTACATTAAATAATGGTAAAAGTATAAATAGAGAACAAATTATAAAATCAGGTAAAGATGGTTCTGCTGTAATAGTAGCACCAAAATTAAAAGAGAAAGACGAATTCTTAGTAGTAATAGAGCCACGAGTATTTACAGAAAAAACAATCGCAGTATCTTTTCCAGCTGGTTATATTGAAAACAACGAAAGCCCACTTACTGCTGCATTAAGAGAATTAAGAGAAGAAACAGGATATATGCCACAAAAAATATTACACCTAGATGAATTTTATCAAGATGAAGGAGCAAGTAAAGCATTAAATCATTCATTTTTAGCATTAAATTGTGAAAAGAAATTTAATCAACAATTAGATGAAAGTGAAATTATAAGATATATGAGTTTAACTTATGATGAATTATTAGAATTAGAAAACATGAAATATTTAACAGGTTCTAATTCAAAATTAACACTATGTAGAATTAAAAAATATTTAAAATAGAAATTATGAGGTGAAAATAACAAATGAAAAAAGTAATTATTGAAAGTGAAATCAATGCAAAAGATTTATTTGAAATAATAAAAAATTATTATTTAAAAAAATATAATAAAATAATTGAAGTAAAAGATAAAACTAGAAAAGAAATAACAGGTTATCCTTATGAATATGAAACAATAGAAACAACAATTACTATTAGTTATAATGAAAAATTAAATATAAATAATAGAGAATTAAATATTCAAATGCAAAAGAATTTAACAATTGAAGAATTAACAGAAATATTCAATGAATATTTATCTAAATCAAATTATGAAGTAAATAATATTAAATTTAATAATGGTACTAGATTAGTTGGATATTATGAAAACTTAGAAACATATTTTAATGGTATTAAATTATCTTTAAGTGAAAAAGAAGAACAAGTATTAAAATTAAGAAAATAATAAGGAGAATAATTATGAAAATAGGTATATTTGTTGGAAGTTTTAATCCAGTTCACAAAGGACATATAAAAATAGTAAATTATATATTAGAAAATAAATTTGTTGATAAAATATTAATTATACCAACAGGTAACTACTGGAATAAAAATAACATTATAGAAGTTAAACATAGAATAAAAATGTTAGAAAATTATGAAACTGAAAAAATTATTATCGAAAGAGAATTAAATAATTTACCATATACTTATTTAATAATTAGAAAGTTAAAAGAAAGATATAAATATGATGAATTATTTTTAATAATGGGAGCTGATAATATTATTTCATTTGATAAATGGATGAATTATGAAGAATTATTAAAATTAAATTTTATTATTTATAAAAGAAACAATGTGAAAATTGAAAAATATTTAAAAAAATTAAATAAACTTGATAACACTATTATAATAAAAGATACTGAAAATATAAATATATCAAGTAGTGATATAAGAAAAACTATAAATAATTATTTAAATCTTAAAAACTTGCTCGATAAAAATGTACTTAATTATATTATTAACAATAATTTATATGATTAATTACTACTATAATTGTTATTAAAATGTTATAATAAAAATGATTTAGGAGATAAAATATGTTAGAAGAAAAAATAGTAAAAAAATTAACAAAAAATAAAGAAACTATAGCATCAATGGAATCATGTACAGCAGGGTATTTTGCAACAACTATTACAAATGTAGATGGTTCAAGTGAAGTATTAAAATTTTCAGCTATTACATATTCAAATGAATATAAAATTAAAATGGGAGTAAGTAGTGATGTAATTGATAAATATTCTGTATATAGTTTTGAGACATCAAGACAAATGAGTAAATGCATTAGTGATTATGCACATAGTACATATGGAATTGGAATAACAGGAAAAATAAATAGAGTAGATGTAAATAATTTACAAGGTCTTGACAATGAAATATTTACAACTATATATAATAGCAAAAATGATACATATACTGATTTAAAAATAACTTGTCCAAATAAAACAAGAAAAGAATGTAAAGAATATATTGTTAATAAAGTATTAGAAAAATTATTAGAAATTATATAGTTATAATAAAATATTGATTATTGAAAAGGAGTGTGAAACAATTGAATAGTGAAGAAAAAACATTTTTAAAAAATTATGATGCTAGTAAATACGAGCGTCCATCTGTTACAAGTGATATTTTATTATTTAGTGTGTCAGATGGAGTACAAAGTAATTATAGAAAATTAAAGAAAAAATATTTTAGCATATTACTTGTTAAAAGAAATACTCATCCATTTAAAGATATGTGGTGTCTCCCTGGTGGATTTGTGAAAAACACTGAAACTACAGAAGAAGCAGCTAGAAGAATATTAAAAAGTGAAACAAATTTAGATAATGTGTATTTAGAACAATTATATACATTTGATGATATTAATAGAGATCCAAGAACTAGAGTAATCAGTGTTTCATATATGGGACTTGTTGATAAAAACAAATTAGATGATACATTATATGAAAATGCATCATGGTTTAATATCACTTCATTAGAAGATGAAAAATCAATTCACATCACTCTTGATAATGGTAATGAACAATTAAAATTTGTTATAAAGAAAACTTTAAAAGAAAAAACAACTGATAGATATAAATATGATGTAGTAGAAAATAATAAAATGGCTTTTGATCATGCTAAAGTTATTGTATGCGGAATGGAAAGATTAAAAAATAAAATATCTTATACAGACATTGTGTTTAACATGATGGGTGAATATTTTACACTTGGAGAATTACAACAAGTATATGAAATTATCTTAGGTAAAAAATTATTAGATCCAGCATTTAGAAGAATAATTGCAAGTAAAGTAGAAAAAACAGACAAAATTAAAATAGGGGAAGGACACAGACCTAGTGTACTTTTTAAATATAAAAAGAAATAAAGTAGGTAATATTTATGCGAAAAATCAATAAAATAAAAATATTTTCAAATGAACTTGAACTTTCAAATCAAACAGAAAAAGAGTTAGTAAATTTATTAAAAGAATATAACTTTGAAATAGTAGATGAAGATTATGATTTAGCAATAGCACTTGGTGGTGATGGTGCGTTTTTAAAAATGGTTAAGAATAACAATTTTGATAGTGAAGTCTATTATATTGGAATTAATACTGGTACATTAGGATTCTTACAAGAAATTAGACCAGATGAAATAAGAGAATTTGTAGAATCATTAAATTCAAATAACTTTAAAGTCGATAAAATAGGCGTACTTGAAACAAAAATTACAACTGAAGACTCAATTTCAAGATATTATTCGTTAAATGAATTAGTAATTCGTGAACTTGAATTAAATGTATTTTTAGCAGATATATTTGTTGAAAAATGTAAATTAGAAAGATTTGCAGGTGATGGTATACTAATTACAACTTCTGTAGGAAGTAGTGCTTACAACACAAGTCTTGGTGGTGCTTTAATTTACAATACATTTCACACTTTACAAATCACACCAATAGCTCCACTTAATACAAAGGCATATAGAAATTTATTAAATTCAATAGTTTTACCAGAAAGAAAACATATAGAAATTTATCCAGCCAAAAGAACGGTTCTTGCTACATTTGATGGTGAAAATAAAAAATATAATAATGTCAAGAAAATAGAATGTTTTGTTAAAAATAAAAAACTAAAATTTTTAAGAATGAACAATTATAATTATATTAATATTGTTAATGAGAAATTTTTAAGTGACAAATAGTTTTATGTAATATCTTTCTTTTATTATAAATATAAATTAATATGAAAAAAATATTAATAGCTGTATTTTTATTATTTTTAGTATGTCAAAAAATCAATGCGACAATTGTTGTAATGGATAGTGATTCAGGAAGAGTACTATATTCAAAAGATATGAATGAAAGAAAATTAATAGCTTCAACCACAAAAATAATGACAAGTATAATTGCACTAGAAAATTCAAATCTTGATAAAAAGCTTAAAGTAGGAAATGAAATAAAAGAAGTATATGGCTCAATGGTATATATAAAAGAAGGGGAAGAATTTACATTAAAAGATTTGTTATATGGACTTATGTTACAAAGTGGAAATGATGCTGCAATGACAATTTCAACCAAAACATTAGGCTATGATAATTTTATTGCAGAAATGAATATAAAGGCATATAAACTTGGAATGTATAATACTAGTTTTGAAAATCCACATGGATTAAATGAAACAACAAAGAACTATTCAACTGCATATGACATGGCACTATTAATGAAATATGCTATTAAAAATAAAGATTTTTTAGATATTACAAGCACGCAAAAATATACTATAAATAATTATATATGGTATAACAAAAATGAATTATTAGAAGATTATAAATATACAATAAGTGGAAAAATAGGTTATACACAGGCAAGTGGTCCAGTATTTGTATCAGCTGCTAGAAAAGATAATAAAGGATTAATAATCGTAAGCATAGATGAAGATGATAAATTTAATTTACATAAAAGTCTTTATGAAAAATATTTTGATATGTATGATAAATATAAAATACTTGATAAAAATACATTTACATTTAAATCAAAAAATGAAAAGTTTTATCATTATTACTTAAAAAATGATTTTAACATGTTATTAACACATGATGAATTAAATAAAGTAAAAATAAATGTTAAATTAAATGATAATTTTGATTATGTTGAAGTGTTATTTGATAATAATGTTATCCATAAGGAAAAACTATATAAATTATCCTATAACAATAGAGTTAATGAAATTAAAGAATTATTGTCATTTTGGAAATAATAATGTATAATCAATTCAGGTGTTTTAAATGGAAAGATTACAAAAATATTTAAGTGCTTGTGGAGTTGCATCTAGAAGAAAAAGTGAAGAATTAATTGTTCAAGGTAAAGTTAAAGTAAATGGAAAAACTATAACTGATTTAGGCTTTAAAGTTGATGATAAAGATGAAGTCTTAGTAGATAATGTAAAAGTATTTAAACAAGAAAAAGAATACTATTTATTATATAAACCAGAAAAAACAATTTGTTCAGTACATGATGAAAAAAATAGAACAACTGTAGTAGACCTAATAGAAACAAACGAAAAAATATTTCCAGTTGGAAGACTAGATTATGATACTAGTGGTTTATTATTACTTACAAATGATGGTGAAATAACAAATAAATTAACACATCCAAGTAAAAATATAGAAAAAACATATTATGCTAAAGTAGATGGTATTGTTACATATGAAGATATAAACAAGTTAGAAAAAGGAATATTGTTAGATGGTGTTAAAACAAAAAGAGCAAAAGCAAAAATAAGAAAAATTGACAAAAAAAATAATAAATCTTATGTAGAACTAACTATTACAGAAGGAAGAAATCATCAAGTAAAGAATATGTTTGCTTATATAAATCATAAAGTGTTGAAACTCAAAAGAATAAAATATGCATTTTTTACACTTGAAAATTTAAGCATTGGAGAATATAGAAAGCTTACCATAAAAGAAGTAAAGCAATTGTATAATTATGTAAACTAAAAAAGAAGTATAATTAAATATAAAAAAATTGCCTAATTGGCAACTTTAATACAATTTTAGTTATGCTTCTTTTTCTTCTTCAATAAGAATAGCTTGACCTGGACAAGATTCAACTAAATTTAATAATTCCTTTTTGTCTTCTTCATCAACTACTTCTTGTTTTACTTGACTAAAACCATCATCATTGAATTCAAAATATTTTTCACAACTTTGAACACATAATCCACATCCAATACATGAATCAGTTACAACTAATTTTTCCATATTTAAATCTCCTTCCATAATATAAAGCTAAATATTACTTTATATTTCATTGATATAAAAATTATAACATAAATACATTTTAAAATCTATGTATCTTTAAACTAATATAATAATATTCTATGATATGCTTGTACATTTGTAAATGATGTGAAACAAAAATTATATAAAAATTAATTCAAGAAATTGAGTTAATTTTTTGTTGTAAA
>CANRCX010000024.1 GCA_947629235.1 uncultured Bacilli bacterium
TAATAATAATGTTAGTAAATATCCTACACACTTCCTTTTCATATTATCACCTACTATAATGATAATACCATCTTTTTTATTTTTTTTCAATTAAATTATTTTGATAAATATAATCTTTTATTAATTTTTTAGCGTGACTTGTTTTAGCAATATTTTCCCAATCACTATTTACTGAATTAATTAAATCATTTGTTACTACTAAAACTCTATCTTTATTCTTTAATTCATAATTAAAATCTACTTTCTCATTATTAACATAAACATTTACTAAATGATTAGCTATTTCACTTCCAAGTTTATATGCATAATCTATAATAGTAGAACCAACTGGTAATTCAATTACTTCTCCATTTGAATTATATACATAAATTGTATCTGTTAATAATTCAGTTTTTACTTGAGATATAAATTCTTTATTATCACTAAATAAATTATCTATTTCTATAAGTGAATTATAAAATTGAAATTTACTCTTTAATATATCTTGCATTTTTTCTCTTGATATTCCTTTATGAATATACCAATATTCAGTAATACCATTTGAAGCAATACTATCCATATCAAATGTTCTAATTTGTGCTTGTACTAATTTATTATTAGGTCCAAAAACAGTTGTATGTAAACTTTGATATAAATTAGTTTTAGGAGTACTTATATAATCTTTAAATTTATTATTAATTGGATGATATAAACTATGAACTACACCAAGAGTTCTATAACAATTATCAATTTCATCAATCATTATTTTTAATGCAAATAAATCATGAACTTTATATATATTTCCTGTTTCTTTCATTCTTTTATATATACCATATATATTCTTAGTTCTAATTTTAATTTCATTTATTATTTCTTTTTCATCTAATAATTCTTTTATATTATTTGACATTTCTTCTAAATAAGAATAATTATCTTTTTCAAGTTTGTTTTTAGCATCTAATACTCTTTTATAAGTATTTGGTTTTAAATAACTAAATGATATATCTTCAAGTTCACTTTTAATACGATATTGTCCAATATAATATGCAAGTGGTACAAATATTTCCATTGTTTCAAGTGAATTTTCTTTTTGTTTAAAATTAGATTTATATTCAAGTGTTCTCATATTATGAAGTCTATCAGCAAGTTTTATAATAATTATTCTAACATCATTCATCATACCAGTGATTATTTTTCTAGTATTAGCTAAGTTTTGTTCTTCTTTTGATAAAAAATTTAATTTACTTATTTTAGTAACTCCATCTACTAAATTAGCAATTGTATCATTAAATTCATGAGCAATATCTTCTTTAGTAATTGATGTATCTTCTAATGTATCATGAAGTAATGATGCACATATTGTATCTGTATCAGAATGCATATTAGATAATATATATGCAACATTTAATGGATGGATTATATAATCTTCTCCACTTTGTCTTTTTTGTCCACTATGAAAGTAACTTGCATAATCATATGCTTTTTTAATTAATTCTAATTCTTCAGCATTAGAATTATACATCTTAATATTATTAATTAAATCATCAAATGTTACTTTCATACTCCCCTCCATTTAAAAACGCCTTCATAATAAAGACGTATTATTTTTTACAATATAAAGACATGTTAATAAAATTATTAAAAATATAAAATTTTCTTATTATTTTTATTCCCATACCTACCTCTTAAAATTAAAGATTATTATAAATTTACAATTTTTAATTTAAAAAGTCAATATTTATTTTTATAAAAGTATAAAATATTAAAAGTTGTATATATTATTAATGGTGAATTGTATGAAATTTAATTTAAATTTAAAGAAAATGATTTTTATAAATGCAATACTTACATTTATACTTTGTTTTTTAACTCATTTTTTATATACATGGATACCTAATCCTATATTTTCTATATTTTTCCCAGTTAATGAAAGTATATGGGAACATATGAAAATGATTTATACTACTATATTAATTTATGGAATAATTGAAGTATTTATAATGAAAAAATTTAACATAAAATTTAATAATTTATTAATATCTATATTTATAAAAGCAGTTATATGTATCCCAATTGATTTATTAATATATTTACCTATATTAAAAATATTTGCAGAACATATGATAGTTACATTTATAATATTATTTATTGCTATATTAATTTCTAATATTATTGGATACTTTATATTAAAATCAAATGAAATAAAATATGAAAAAACAATTAGTATAATTGGAATTATATTAGTTTATATAATAATGATAATACTTACTTATAAACCACTTAAATATGATTTATTTTATGATAGAACAGAGCAAAAATATGGAATTAATATTTATGAACCAAGAAAATAACTTGGTTTTTTTAATTATTAATTTCATCTATTACATTTAAAGTTTCACTATTAGTAAGTATTTCTTTAGGTAATAATTCTTCAGAATTTAAATATTTATATTTTAATTTAAGTATTCTTTTAACAGATTCATTAATTCTATTTTCATCTATTATACCTTCACTAATACTTGATTTTATTTTTTCAATAGCACTTTTACTAGATACTGGTATTAATAATATATCTACTCCTGCATTAATAGCTCTTTCATATATTTCTTTTTCACTATAATTATTTGTTAGTGCTTTCATATTAAGTCCATCTGTTATTACTACTCCATTAAAGTGTAATTCATTTCTAAGTAAATCAGTTACTATTTCTTTAGAAAGTGAAGATGGTGTATTATCATTAGTTATTTTAGGAAGTGATAAATGAGCTACCATTATTACTTCAAGTCCTTTTTCAATAGCTTCTTTATATGGTACTAAATCTACATTTAATAATTCTTCTTTTGTTTTATCAATAACAGGCAAACCTAAGTGAGAGTCACCATTCGCATAACCATGACCTGGAAAATGTTTATACACACCAATAACATTATTATCCATAAGTCCAGTATATAAATTAAATGCCATATTAGATACAACACTTTCATCAGTACTAAAACTACGAGTACCAATAACTTTATTATCTTCACTATCAATTACATCTACTACTGGTGCAAAATCCATATTAAATCCTAAAGCACGTAATCTTTCTGCTAGTAATTTACCTACATTATAAGATAACTCTTCATTATTTTTTTTACCAACATAAAACATGCTAGGAATACTTTTTAATTTAATATCTTTAAGAGAAGTTAGTCTTTGTACTTTTCCACCTTCTTCATCTACAGATATAAACATAGGTATTTTAGCAGTACTTTTAATATCATTTATAAAATTAAGAGTTTGATCATAAGTAGTAATATTTTTACTAAATAAAATTATTCCTCCAACACTCTCTAATTCACTTTTTAATTTTTCACTCATTTTAGTTTCATTAGTTGATATAATTAACATTTGAGCTATTTTTTCTTCAAGAGTTAAATTAGATATAATTTCATTTACTTTCTCATCTAATTTTTGTTCTAATTTTTCTTTTTCATTTATTTCTTTTAATGTATTAGCTTCTTTATTATTAATTTTAATAAATGGAAAACTAACTAAAAATATAACTAACAATATAACAATAACTACTATAATTTTATTTTTCATATATATCACATTTATAGTATAACCATTTTTAACACAAATTAAAAGTCCTAAAAGGACTAATAATTATTGTAATTTTTCTAATGTATATGGATTCGTTGAACTTCCATCACCACTAGCTATTTTAAATATTGGTTTTAGTGCAATAGCTGGACGAATACCATAAGAACTTGATGCATATATATCATCAAGGCTTCCATCTGTATCTATTGCAAACATTCTTATATGATCATCACTTATGTAATATGCTGACATTAAAAATGTTTCGGTCGCTGCTTTTAAATAAGTATTTGTCGATTTACCAAAAATGGCACCAGCCAAGACAGCTTCATCAGCATCTAGTAAAGCAATTGGATATGTTAATTTTTGATTACCATCTGGATTTTCAACTGTAAAAGCATCATTTTTAATATCACAGCTCAATCTAGGACGAGAAGGTAAAACTTCTCCTTCACCAACTATTCGCTTAAAAGCATCAAAATGCAAGTATTTATTATGGCTATCATGATTGTCAGCATTTATGTCCCATCCATGATAACCAGCTACTGTTCTATCATTACAGAAAATGGTATCTTCTAATTCATCAATATGGTCGATTAAAGGATCACCTCCTGCTTTAAAATCATTTCCTTTTCCTTGAAACCACTCATCTATATATGCTTTTGCATGAGAATCATTATCATTGGTAGAACCATCTAAAAGGGCCTTAAGGGTTTGTGTTACATTTTTTCCATCATTCATTTTAATTCCAAATAAGCCACCTGAATCTGATGCGGGGTCATCACTAATATCTCCATAATTATTATAGTAAATATAATAAACATTTTCACATGTATTATTATTAGTAAGACAAGTATAATGGAAGGCATCTGGAGTTTTCCCATAATAAGTACTACTTTCTCCTCCTCTTATATCATCCTCTAATTCGTCTAAATTTTTAACTGTTATAGTGTCTTTTAAAGTATATTTTTTTGTTGTTTCATCATAGGTAACATCATTCCCAAAAACTGTTCCAATTTTTATCGTTTTTCCAGCAAGGATTGATTCATAGCTAGTTTCTCCATTTTTCAAAATTACAGCATATACAGTCTCTCCACTTCTTTTATAGAGATAGTACACTGTGTCACAAGTATTTGAAGAACTAATACAAGTGTAGCGATTATTATCACCCCTGTCTTCAATAGCCTCCTTGAATAACAATCTAGCTGTGTCTATACCATTTGCTGTAGTATAAGTCTTAGAATTTTGAATTTGATAAGATCCATTATTCCAACTAATGCTGTCTCCTGCTATAATTTCTGTTCCTGTTTCAAATTGGTTTTTTACTAATTTTGTTATGTTCTTAACCAAAGTAACGGCTGATTTATAGTCAGTTTCTCCACTCTCCAATATTACAGCATGTACAGTCTCTGAATCTCTTTTATAGAGATAATACACTTTTTCACAAGTATTATTTTCACTAATACAAGTGTAACGATTATTATCACCTTTGTCTTCAATAGCCTCCTTGAACAACAGTCTAGCAGTATTTATGCCATCTGATGAAGTATAAGTTTTAGAATTTTGAATATGGTAAGATTCTCCATCCCAACTAATGCTGTCTCCTGCTATAATTTTTGTTCTTGTTTCAAATTGGTTATTTATTAAATCTGTTACATCTTGAATTGCACCTGGGTTTCCAACTATATCATTTACTCTTGAAGGAGAAACAGTTATAATATTTCTAATTTCACCATACATATAACCAACTTGAGATGGGCTTGCTAAATTATTAGGTTTTACATTATAAGATTCGCTTCCAAGGCGGTCACGACTATCCGTACATTGCCCACCATCTTTTACTTCACCATCATAAACAATCTTTAAGCCACCTGCTTGTGTAGTTCTAACAATTTGCCAACAATGGTTTGCATAAATTATACTATTATTTACATCTCCCCTATAATAATAAACTGGATAATCTTTATCTTTTGTTTCATAGTTCATAAACACACCATTTTTAACAAAGTTAGGATTATGGAAATCAAAATCTTTATCATCGCCTTGAGATTTTTCTTGCATAAATGCATATAATGGATTTGTTTTTGCTGCTGTTCTTTTTACTGTTATATTTCCTGTTACATTTTTAAGTTCTAATACATTATTTGTAAATGTATAATCATCTGGCGTTAATAAAGCATTATCCATGTATACTTCTAATTTACCACTAAAATCATTAAATTCTACTTTTAAATTATCTCCTTCTATTACTTCCTGTGTATAAGAAGATGTATCTTCTTCAAATCCTTCATAATTTACAGTATAAAATGGTCTAAAATCAAATGTTAATAGAACGTTAAATTCATCACCACTTACTACTGCTCCTTCTTTATATTTAATTGTTACATCTATATATTTTTTTATACCTAAAGTACATTTATCTTCTACACATATTTTTTCTTTTAATTGATAATCACTAGATAAAGAAATTTCAATATTTTCATTATTTGATGTAATATCATATATTCCCATTGCAATATTACCCAAATTAGTTATTTCTACTCTATAAGTTACAGTTGAATCTTCATTTGGTAATGCTATTGTAGAATATATATTTTTAACATTATAATCTTCATTTTTAGATACAACACCTTCAGTACTTGAAGAATAACTAACTCCAGTAACTCTAATATTTTTCTCTATTCTTACTTCTGCTAGTAAATATTTAATGTCAGCATAATTACTAAATCCAGAATAACCAATAGTAACAACAAAAACAATTACAAGTATAATACTAGTAAACAACTTAACATATTTATTTTGTTTAATTTCGTTTATTTTTTTTAAACTCATATTATTTTCTCCATATTATTATTCTATATGAAGTATAACATATTTTTTATTTTTTGTCTTTATTTATACATTTTTTTAATAAAATTTTCAATATATAATTTCTATTCTACTTTTGATATTTTAATATTTAAATTTTTATCAACATTTGCTTCATAAACTATTGTTTCTTCAATTACATCATTAACAAAATCATAATGATTAAATTTTATAGTTGTTTTTCCTTCTTTTAAACCTTTAAAAATATATTCAGTTTTTATTTCTCCACCTTCATTATTTGATGAACTAATTATATTAGTTTTATCAAATTCTACTATTGTTTTATCTTCTATTTCATATTCCCAACGAGATGATGTTCCACCATTTTCAGTTATGATTATTGAATCATCATTTTTGTTTAAAAATAATATTAATAATCCTACTATTAAAAGTATAACAATAGATATTACACAAATTATAATTAAATTTTTCTTATTTTTCATTTCTATTTTCCTTTCTATTATTTATTTAATATTGCATCTATTGGATTTAATTTACTAATTTTTCTTGAATTTAAACTAGATATAAGTATTGATATTATTACAGATATAATAATTGTTATTAATATAACTATTGGTTGAAATACAAATGCACTAAAATTATAATAATCACTTGATAAATAATTTCCTATTACTATACTAGAAATAATAAAGAATATAATTGATATTAATGAAGAGATTATACCAATCATTATTGATTCTAAACTAAATATTTTAGATACATCATTTTTACTAGCACCAAGACTTCTTAATATACCTATTTCTTTTTTACTATTCATAATTGACATAGAAATATAATTTGTAAATAATAAGAATGCAAATATAAAGAATATAAATGCTACGATTAATATAATTACAGCAAGTATACCATACATATGAGATACTGTATAAATATCATATTCCATATAATATTTTGGTAATTGATAAGTATAATGTATACCTTCTAAATTAGGTGTGTAAATATCATATTCGTCTGTCCCTGCATAACTATCAAAATATGTAAGATTTGATAATACTTTTTTCATATGTGAATAATCATTATCATAAATAAGTCTTCCTACTATATAATCATCTTTAATTTTTGATTTGTTTTTATGTTCACTTAATTCATCTTTATAAAAATCACTTATATAACTAGTATCTTCTTCTGTTATACCTATAATTTTGGAATTAAATTCTTTAATATCACCCTTATGATATTCTATTTTTATATTTTTAGTTTTATTTTCTTCAAGAAATTTAAGTGCAAAATTTAGTAAAGATTTATCATTGTTTTCTTTAATATAGTTCATATATTCTGTATCAAAATTTTTAAATAATTTTCTAATAGAATTTAATGATACAACAACTTCATCTTTATTTAATGAATTTATAGTTTTAATTCCATCATTTGTTGTTATTTTTATATCTTTATTTAAAAAATCAATATTATCTTGAATATACCCATCCATATTATAAGTATTATAACTAACTATGTATATATAATTTAAAACATTATCAGTAATAATTTCTTCTTCATCTTTTATTTCAATAGTATCTACAAAACCTTTTGTATATATCATGTCTTTCATATAATCTAGACCATACTCATTATAAAAATCTTTTAATTCTGTATCACTAAAATAACCTTTTTCTTTTGCATCTTTGAATATACTATCATCTTCATTAGTTATTCCTACAATAATAACTTTATTATTTCCAAATTTAATTTCTTTATTTGATGAAATTAAATCATTATAGTCTTTTGGAAAATATTCTTCTTCATTATATAATCTAACTCCAAATTTAATAATATAATCTGCATTATATTTACTTACAACTATTTCATTATTAGAACTTGGTTTCCTACCAATTATATTATCAAATATTTCATCATTTTTAACATCTAGAATATATATTTCAGGTGGTAATTTAAAATATTCATTTGTTCTATCATTTTCATTTATATATTCAAAATTTAAATTATCATAATAATAAATATTATTTATTTTTGATGAAGTGAGATTTTCAATATATTCATAATCTTTATCTTCAAAACTTAGTACACCAAAGTCAGTTTTAGATCTAAAATTATATTTATTTACTAAATATACATTAACATTATTATTTTTAATAGTCTGCATAATTAATGAGTTTTTATTAAATATAACAAAGTTGATACCAATAGATAAAAATGCAAATGCTACTGCAGTTAATATTATTGACATTACTAATTTAGTTTTTTTATGTTTTAAATTTTCAAATGCCATTTTAAATGCATATTTAAATGGTAATTTTGATTTTTTAAGTTCTAAATTATTAGATTCACTATTATATGTAACTCCATTATCATATTCTATTTGTCCATCTTTTATTCCTATTGTTCTATCTGCATAATTTTTTGCTGATTCTCTATCGTGTGATACGACTATTACTAACCTTTCTTTACTAATACTTTTTAATATTTGAAATATTTGTGCACTAGACATGCTATCTAAATTACCTGTTGGTTCGTCTGCTAATATTATTTGTGGTTTTTTAATTAATGCTCGAGCTATTGCTACTCTTTGTTTTTGACCACCAGAAAGTTCATTCATTTTTCTATTTTCTAAATCTTTTATTCCTAATTCTTCAAGTAATTTTAATATTTCTTCTCTATTAGATTTTTCATTTTGAAGTTCATATGCAAGAGCAATATTTTCATATACATTATATTTTTCAAGTACATTAAATTCTTGAAATATAAATCCAACAGAAGTATTCCTAAAAGAATCATAATCTATATCTTTAAAGTCAGTAGTACTTTTTCCATTTACTATATAGTTTCCACTAGTTTGTTTATCTAATCCACCTAAAATATTTAATAAAGTACTTTTACCACTACCACTTTTTCCTAGAATAAATACAAGCCCTTTATCCCCTATTTCTAAATTTACATTTGATAAGGCAGTTACTTTATTATCTTTTGTTTCATAAATTTTTGTTAAATTTTCTAACTTAATCATATATTACTCCTATTTATCAAGTATAGCATCTATTGGCTTTTGCTTACTTATTTTTCTTGTATTTGAACTAGATATTAATATTGATATAGCAATTGCAAATACAAATATTAATATAATAACTACTGGACTTAATACAATTGGATTAAAATTATGAGATTTACTTTCAATTATAAAATATGCAATTAATTTATTAAAGATTACCCATAAAATTATTGATATAAATGATGATAAAAAGCCTATTATAATTGATTCTAAACCAAATATTTTAGCTACATCATTAGAAGAAGCACCAAGTCCTCTTAAAACACCTATTTCTTTTTTACTATTAGAAATTGATAATGTAATAAAATTTGAAAATAATGAGAAACCAAGTGCAAAGAATACCATTGAGATTACTAAAATTGGTATACCAAAATGATTATATATTGTAATAGTACCACTTATATCTTCACTAATATCATCTTCTAAACTATAAGAATATTTTTTATCTATAGAATTTCTATAACTATCATCATTAAAAAAATTTAAGTTTGAAAATGATTTTTTTATATTTGAATAATTATCATCATAGATTAAAACTGAATTTACTTCTTTTTCTTTATATTTCAATTTCTCTTTATATTTTGAACTTATATAATTATTATTATCATATGATATTCCTACTATATGTAAATCATATTCATTAGGTCCATCACTCATAAAGAATAAACGTAATTGTATATTTTTATATAAATCCATATCTTCTAAATATTTAACAGAGAATTCTATTAAAGAATCATTATAATCACTAACATTATCATAATAATCTATAAATTTATTATCAAAATCTTTATATAATTCTCTTAATGCTTCACTAGATACAATAACCTCATTTTCTTTTAATTCACTTATTTTTTTAATTCCATCACTTGTCATTATATCTATTTCATTATCAAGATAATTTATATTTCCTACAGAAGAAGAATTATTATAAGTACTACTATAAAGTTTATTTGGATATAAACGAAGATTATTTAAAATTTTATCATAATCTTGATTTAATATTATATTATCTGCTAAACCTTTTGTATAAATATAATCTCCATCAACAATTCCAACAATATAAAGTTTATTATCTCCATATTTAATTTCTATATTTGATGAAACTAAATCATTATAATCTTTTGGATAATATGATTCTCCACTTTCTAATATAATTCCATATTTGATTATATCATCTGCTAGTTCTTTATAAATTACTGCTTCATTTGATGAAGATGGCTTTCTTCCTATAATGTTATTTAATATTCTATCGTCTTCTACATCAATAATTGTACTATCAATATTAATTGGTCTATCTTCATCTTCTTTTGCAAATTCAATATTAAGTCTAACTAATAATCCATTTTCATAAAAATTATATATTTTATTTAATTTTGATGAAGTAATTTCTTCTATATTTTTATAATCTTCTTCTTGTAAATCTAAAAAATTAAAATTATCATATCCAACTTGTTCTATCTTTTGAACTTTGTATGTATTTAAATTATTATTTTTCATAGTTTGCATTATTAAAGGTAATTCTTTAAATAATGAAAAATTTATACCAGTAGCTAAAAACATAAAAGACATAGCTATTACTAAAATTGATAAACTTAATTTAGAAGGTTTATTTTTTAAATTTTTAATTGCCATTTTAAATGCATATTTAAATGGTAATTTTGATTTCTTAAGTTCTAAATTATTAGATTCACTATTATATGTAACTCCATTATCATATTCTATTTGTCCATCTTTTATTCCTATTGTTCTATCTGCATAATTTTTTGCTGATTCTCTATCGTGTGATACGACTATTACTAACCTTTCTTTACTAATACTTTTTAATATTTGAAATATTTGTGCACTAGACATGCTATCTAAATTACCTGTTGGTTCGTCTGCTAATATTATTTGTGGTTTTTTAATTAATGCTCGAGCTATTGCTACTCTTTGTTTTTGACCACCAGAAAGTTCATTCATTTTTCTATTTTCTAAATCTTTTATTCCTAATTCTTCAAGTAATTTTAATATTTCTTCTCTATTAGATTTTTCATTTTGAAGTTCATATGCAAGAGCAATATTTTCATATACATTATATTTTTCAAGTACATTAAATTCTTGAAATATAAATCCTACACAAGTATTCCTAAAAGAATCATAATCATTATCATTAAAGTCAGTAGTACTTTTTCCATTTACTATATAGTTTCCACTAGTTTGTTTATCTAATCCACCTAAAATATTAAGTAGAGTACTTTTTCCACTACCACTTTTTCCTAGAATAAATACAAGCCCTTTATCACCTATTTCTAAATTTACATTTGATAAAGCATTAACTTTATTGTTATCTTTTATTTCATAAATTTTAGTTATGTTTTCTAGCTTAATCATTAAATCATTTCCTTTCTAAAAATGATTATAAATTATATTAATTTTTGTTAATTTTATAGCAACAATAAGTTTACAAAATTCTTCTATATTTATAATAAATAATTATAAGCCAAAAAATTATTATTGAAAACCACTTTTAAGTAAATTTATTCCACTTTTAAATGGATAATTAATAAATAAGTTTATTATTAGTAAATTCTTCATCAATTTTTACTTTAAATTTTGATTTAAAAGATTTATCATTTTTATCCATATATATAATTACTAAATATAAATCTTTAAGATTATTTTTATTTAATAATGACATACTATTTTCTACATTGTAATCTATTTTATATTCGTTTAATACTTTAGATATAAATTGCATATTTTCACTTAGATCTAATTCATTACTGAAATATGTTTCTCCATTATTATTTTCTAGACTTACACTAAAACTTTTTATAATAGGTTCATCACTAGTACTAATATTCTCACCAATATAATTAAAATTAGGAATTATAACAAATTGTTTTTGTGGACTAAATATAATATAACCATTTATTTGATATAAATTATTACTAAAATTTATATTATAAATACTATTTTTATTATAATTAGAAAAAGTATAAATTGTAGAAAAAAGAAATATTAATATAAATATAATCAAAAGAATTAAAATAATAAATTTTTTCTTTGTTTTAAAAATATATGAATTTATATTATTAATAAAAGACTTTTTAGATTTTTCTTTCTTTATTTTTTCACCATTTAATAAATCTTGAACACTTACTTTTAATTCTTTACTTAAATTAAATAGCAAAACTGAATCTGGTAAATTTATACCTGTTTCCCATTTTGAAATAGTTTTAGCATTAACTCCTATTCTTTCTGCTAATTCTTCTTGTGTCATATTTTGTTCTTTTCTTAGCTTTGCTATAAATTTTCCTGTTTTTTCTAAATTCATATTTCCTCCATAGTTTAAATGTTTAACAAATTATAGGTTATTTTAAATTTATCATAATTTATTCAATATCTAAAACTTTAAATACATTCATTTTCTTTATTTTTATTTTATAAAGTAGACTATTTAAAATTAGAATTAGAAGAAAAACTATTAAAATTAATACTGAATATTTATAAATATTAATACTTTTTATAAATAACATAATATTAGTATTATTTAAAACAAATCCTAATATATATTTAGCTAATTCAAAGAATGCTATAAATATAATCATTGAAAATATTAATACTAATAATATTCTTATAAATATAATTATACTTAACTGATTATTTTTATATCCAATTGATTTTAATACTGCCAAATTTTTCTCTTCATTATAAAACATATTTTTTATCATATAGTATAAAGCTATAAAAATAATAACTATACTAAACAATAATATATAATTAAATATTTTTTGAATTATATTTATATTTTTTATTTCAATATGTGAAGAATATAAAGAGACAACACAACCTTGATCTTCAAATTTATTTATTACATTATTTAAATTAATATATTTATCAACTACTACATTATAACTTATTGATCTATTTGTATTTATTTTTTCAAATAATTCTCTACTTATATAAATATCATTCTTATTTTCATAAGTAACCCCAATAATTTTAAAAGTATATAATTTGTTATCTAAATATAATGATATTTCTTTATTTTCATTAATATCATCATTTGTTAGTTTAGATGACATAAAATAATATTGTGAAATTACTACTTCATTTTCTTTAATGTTATTTCTTCCTTTTAAAACTTCTTCGTTGTTATATATGTTTATTTTTATATTTTCTTCACTAGAATCAATTTCTATATTATTTTCAATTTTATTTTTAAATTCTAATGAATTATAATTAGCAGAATATTTTTCTATATTAACATTATTTTCTAACTCTTTTATTATGTTATCATCATATTCTTTTACAATTAATGTTCTATTTTCTTCTTTACTTCCAAATATTTCATTTTTATAAAAATTATAATATTCATTTATTAATAAAATTATAATGAAAAGAACTATTATAAAAAATAATAGTATTGTATATATTAAATATTTAGTTTTATCCTTAAATGCATTAAAAATTATCTTATACACGATTATCACCATAAATTTTATTAATATTTATCATACTTGATATTAAATTTGATATTATACAAATAATTATTAATACAATTGTAAGTTTATAATCAAATATTAGATTCCATTTATTAAGTAAAAATGGAAATTTGTTAATTATCATCTTAAAAATACTAATTAATATATAAGATATACCAAATGAAAATATAATAGATATAATCATATTTATAAGGTTAGACACAAAATATATAAAATTTAAATCTTTATTTTTATAACCCAAATAAATCATTAGTTTATACTGGTCTTTTTCTTCATTAAATTTTTTATAAAATACAACTATTATAAATATAGATACTGCTAGTAAAACACATATAGTTAATAATGTAGTATTAGAATTTATATTTTCTATTCCTTCCTCATCTGTTATTAACATTGGTTTTGTAGTATAACTTTTTTTTTCAATTTCTTTTTTTACAAAATTTACATTTTTTACATCATCTACTTCAACTAAAAAATCAATTTGAGCAAATAAATTATTTTCTCCTGTTTGTTCATTAAAGTCATCTTTAAATTCATTATAACCAATTTCTTCTAATACTTTGCTATTTACATAGCACTTATTTTCATCTACAAAAGATGATGAACTATTTTCATAAATTCCTATTAATTTTAATGTTATATTAAAATTATATTTTCCATTGTGGCTTGGATATTCAAAATTTAAATTCTTATTTAAATAATTTTCAATTAAAATTCTATCATCAATTGAATAATTTTTTAAATTGTCATCAACATTTGCAATTGGATAAAAGTTTTTTGGACAAATTAAATAATAACCATCATCATCAGGAAAATTTGTACCTTCAATTATTTTTGGTAAAGTTTTATTATTAGCAGAATAAATTTCAAATGTACCTTCTAGTTTATCATTTTTAAAATCTTTAGAGTGTAAGCCATCAAAATGAAATTGAAATCTAACAACATTTATAACATGATCAATAGAAGACAAATCTTTTTTTATATCTGATTCTTGCTTTTCCATTATTGTTGAAACATTATTTGGAGTAACATATAATTGTCTTAAAAAGAAATCATCTTTTTCACTATTTTCTAAATAATTATTAGTAGAACTTTTATATGTATTAATAATTATAAGTAAGAACATTGCTATACCAATAAAAAACATATTTAAAAATGTACTTTTTCTTCTAAATTGTTTTTTTATCGTTAATAATAATTTATTTTTCATTTTTTGACTCCTTTAATAAAGTATGATCTTTTATTAAAAGTACTTCATCAGCAAAGTCTTTAACTACTCTACTATGACTAACAACAATTACACATTTTCCTTTTGATGCTAAATATTTGAGTATTTTTAATATCTTTTCTTCATTTTCAGGATCAAGTGAACCTGTTGGTTCATCTGCTAGTATTATATCTGGATTATTTGCAAGTGCTCTTGCTATTGCTACTCTTTGCTTTTCTCCACCTGATAGTTCTTTTGGATAATGATTTGCTCTATCTTCTAAATCAACTAATTTCAATAATTCTATTGATAATTTTTTCATTTTTTTAATTGTATAATTTTTATTTAAATACATTGGTAACATAACATTTTCATAAGATTTCATTAATGGATCTAAATAAAATGATTGAAAAATAAATCCTATTTTTTTATTTCTCATATTAGCCCTAGCATCATCAGATAAATCACTTACTCTTTTATTATTTATTAGTATTTCCCCTGAATTTGGATTAATTAGTAAACCTAACATTTGTATTAATGTAGATTTACCAGCTCCACTTTTTCCACTTATACAATAAAATTTACCATTTTCAAATGTATAACTAACATTATTAAGAATAACTAAATTTCCCTTATCTTTTCTATATGACTTGGTAACATTTTTAATTTCTAACATCTGTACTCTCCTTTAATGTAATTATAATATTTAATAATTGCTAAAGCAATAATTTAATTTCATTACATAATATATTTTAAATCTTTTTTTATTTTATCACACCACTTTAAGATAGAATTACTCAACTTTTAAATTGAATTTAAAATAAAAAATTGATATTTCTATCAATTCTGTATATTTAAAGGATTAACCTTTTATTATCAATGGCAGGGGTAGTAGGAATCGAACCCACACAAACGGTTTTGGAGACCGCTATTCTACCGTTAAACCATACCCCTAGTGCATTAATAATATAATATATTTTTATTTTTTTGTCAATATAACAACTTTATATGATGTAGTAAACTAGATGTGGGAAAATAAATTTTTCTAAAATAAAAGAGAAAACACTCAAAATTTTAAAAACAGTTA